>JALYVP010000330.1 GCA_030853185.1 Actinomycetota bacterium
CCCCCCCCCTCGGCCCGGGTTGGCCTGGACACCAGAAATCTGCATCGCTCTGACCTGGTCCGATGTGCAATGTTGCTGGTCAGAGGACCGTGCGACCACTTGAGAGGTCGGTCGTGGTCGACCATGATGGGAGTGCTTCATCACGGCTGTAATGGCCGTGTGCCCGGTCGGGGTGGCTCAGAAGGGCTCAGTAGATAACGTCGGTCACCGACGGCACCAAAGGCCAAGCTGAGCCACTCCGTCTGCCGGCCAGCAAGCCTGGGCCCCCCGCCACGGAGGGACGGACACGCTGCCGCTGGAGCCAGAGGACGGGGTGGTCGATCGCTCCCTGCCGGCACCGCGCCGCGAGAACGGGCGATGGGTCTATCATCCGCCGCCGGAACGGTCGGTGGACCCCCATACTGGGCGCCAAGACGCCAGCCGAAGGACGTGTGCGATGGCCAAAGAAGATCTCGATGAGGACCCGGTCGAAGAAGACGACGCCCCCGAGGACCTCGAAGAGGACGATCTTGAGGATCTCGAAGATGATGAGGACGAGACTGAGGTCGTCGTCGACGACGCCGCCGACAATAACGAGGACGAGGCGCCGGTCGTTGACCTGGTCGTCGACGACGCCAAGGCACCCGCTCCGGCCGCCCGTGCTCGCGACGACGACGACGACGAGGAGGAGGACGATGAGGAGGACTCCGATGATGTCGAAGCCAGCCTCGACGTCATCCTGAAGGAGCGGCTGGTCGTCAACAACGATGAGGACGACGAAGAGGAGGAGGTTGTCGACACCGAGGAGCGAGGCGAGGCCGCTCCCAAGGTCCTGCCCAAGCAACCCGGCGAGTTCGTCTGCCAGTCCTGCTTCCTGGTCAAGCACCCGAGCCAACTCGCCGACCGAGAGGCAATGCTGTGCCGCGACTGCGTGTGACGGGGGCGTCTGGCCATGGCCCCGGCGATGCGAGAGGATCGCTGCTGTGACCGAAGACCGATCGCCCCTCGACGCCGCTCTCGACCTGGTTCTGTATGCCCCGGTAGGCTTGGCCCTCACCGTGGGTGAGGAGGTGCCGAAGCTAGCGGCCAAGGGCCGCCAGCAGCTCGCCACCCGGTGGGCCACGGCCCGGGTCGTCGGCCAATTCGCGGTCGCCCAGGGACGCCGAGAGGTTCAGAGACGCACCGGGGGAGTCCCCGGTGGGGCGCCGCGGCCGCCAGCAGCCTCGCCGACGGCCCCCACCCAGCCGGCTGCTGGCGCGTCGGTGGCATCGGACCGAGCGGCGCCGTCGTCGAGCAACGGCGCCACTCCGGACGGCGCAGGACCGACGTCAACTACGCCGGGCTTCGGCCCATGGGCCACGACGACAGCCTTGCGTCCCGAGTCGCCGAGTCCCGTGACGGTACCGTCGGCGGACACGCCGAGCGACCACCGGGCCCCGGTGCCCGTGGCGTCAGCCTCCGTCGATGACCTGGCCATTCCCGGCTACGACAGCCTCTCCGCATCGCAGGTGGTCCAACGCCTCGCCGGATTGGCCGCCGATGAGCTCGAAGCCGTTCGAACCTATGAGGCGGCCACCCGGGGACGCCGCACGATCCTGGCGCGTGTGTCCCAGCTCCAGGGGACCTGACCGGGGCGACCGCCGTGGAGGCAGCTCGTCGGGCTGCAGAGGCTGATCTGCCGGCTCTGGCGGGTCTGTGGAGATCGGCAGCGGCCGCCGCCACCCCGGCGCGGGGCGGTCCCGCCCTTCTCGCCGAGATGCCCAGCTCAGAACCACTCGACGACGTCCTGCACTCTTGGCTGCACGCCCCGGACCAGGTCGTCATCGCCGGTTGCATCGACGATGTGGTGGTCGGCATTGCCACCGCACGCTTGCATCGGCCGCCGTCAGCAGCGAACCGACCCATCGGTGTGGTGGAGATGCTCTTCGTGGAGCCCGAAGCCCGCGGGGTGGGAGTCGGTGAAGCCATGATGGATGTGGTGATCAGGTGGGGGGAGGACGTCGGATGTCACGGCATCGACGCCCCCGCGTTGCCCGGAACGAGGGACGCCAAGGCCTTCTTCGAAACCATGGGCCTGGTCACCCGGGCCTTGGTGATGCATCGCCCCATCACGCCCAGGGGCCCGCCTCGACCGCCCGAGCAACCGTGATCCAACTGTGCGTCGGCGCCGTTGTCGTCGACGACGGCCGCATCCTGCTCGTCCGCAGAGGTCGCGGCCGATCGGCGGGCACCTGGTCGATACCCGGCGGTCATGTCGAGGTCGGTGAGACGATGGCCGAAGCGCTGCTCCGCGAGTTGCACGAGGAGACCGGACTGGTCGGCGTCTGTGAGGATCTGATTGGCTGGGCGGAGCACATCGACGACGACGGACACCTGGTCATCTTTGACTTCGGTGTGACCGTCGTGGACACCGCCGAGCCGGTTGCCGGCGATGACGCCGCCGAAGTGGCTTGGGTGCCCGGCGTCGATGCCGAGGCTCTGCCTCTGGCCGCCGGCCTGTTGGAGTTCCTCTACGCCAACGGCATCCTCGGCCCTCCACCCGCCCCGCTGTAGGGGTACCGGGGCGCGCCTCAGGTCTGCAGGTCGCCGAATTCCTTCTTCATCGGGCGTGCCACACCGGGGGTCGCTGGTCCACGAAGGCTCGCGGACCCTCAGCGAAGTCGTCGGTCCAGGCGACTCGCTGGGCCGCCCCGGCAGTCATCGACCACAGCTCCGTCTCGGCCCGGCCGAACGCAGCCGAGGAAACCGCCCGGCTTTCCTGAACGGCGAGGGGAGCATTGGCCACGATGCGCCGGGCCAGTTCCAGGGCGCCGTCGAGGGCGCCGCCGGGTTCGACCAGACGGTTGACGAGACCGAGGTGGTAAGCTCGCTCGGCGGTGATGGGGTCGCCCGTCAGGATCATCTCTCGGGCTACGTTGGCTCCCACCACCTGGGGCAGCCGGAACAGGGCACCACCGGAGGCGACGAGGGATCGTTTGACCTCCGGCAGGCCGAAGATGGCATGCCGGGAAGCGACGATGAGGTCGCACGCCAGCGCTAGCTCCAGGCCGCCGGCCAGAGCCGGACCGTCCACGGCGGCGATCAAAGGCGTCCCCCGTTCCCGCCACACCAGACCACCGAATCCGCCCCGTTCGGTGCTGAGCGTCTCGGCCTGACCGGCGACGATGGCGTCGAGATCGGCACCGGCGCAGAAGACGGGACCGTCAGCGGCCAGGATCCCCGCCCGGATCTCGGCGTCAGCCTCCACCCGGTCCACGGCTCGCTCGATGCCCTCGGCGACCTCGCCGTTGACCGTGTTGCGGGCCTCCGTTCGCCGGATGGTTATGACGGCCACCCGCTCCCGGATCTCGAAGTCAATCACGATCGAACCCTAGACCAGCAGCCGCCCGAGGCCGTGGCTCTTCAGGTCTCAGCAGAGGCCGTCTCCGTAGGCGACGAGGTCTCGCTGTCGGGCGGAGGTTGAGGCTCCGCCAAGGGCTGCGGATCGGCTGTCGGAGCGTCGGGCTCGGACCCTACGGCCGGCTCGGACTCGGCGGCGACGGGGGTCGCTGGGGTCTCGACTGGCCGGGTCCGGGATGGAGGGGCGGGAG
>JALYVP010000331.1 GCA_030853185.1 Actinomycetota bacterium
GCCGAGTTGCGATCGGGGGCGGAGCCGGCCGTCAAGGCGGATCTGGCCCTGCGGGCCGTCGCCGAATCGGAACGGCTGATCTCCACGGAAGCCGAGATCGACGCTGAGATCGCCAGGCTGTCCACCACCTACGAGAAGACTCCTGACGAGCTTCGCCGCCAGCTCGAGAGCGCGGGACAGATGCCCGCGGTACGCTCGGATCTGGAGAAAGGCAAGGCCCTGGAGTGGCTGATCGAGCACACTGAGGTCGTCGACGCCGAAGGTAACCCGGTTGATCGGGCTCTTCTCGACCCGACGCCCGAGATGGGCTCCACCGAGACCGATGCACCAGCGGAGACAGCGACCGACTCATCGGGCCGCCCGGAAGACCAGTCAGACCCCCAGCCCACCCAAGCGGCCCCAGCCGAGAGCGGAGAAGCGTGACCAGTCCCCTCGCCCAGTACCACATCCCGGGGGTCTTCGAGCAGACCAACCGGGGGGAGAAGAGCTACGACCTCTTCTCTCGGATGCTCGAGGAGAACATCATCTTCCTCGGGACCCCGATCGACGACTACGTCGCCAACGCGGTGTGCGCCCAGATGCTCTACCTCGAGTACAAGAACGCAGACCGCGACATCAACCTGTACATCAACTCTCCTGGCGGCGAGATCACGGCGCTGTTCGCCATCTACGACACCATGAAGTTCGTCAAGAACGACATCTCCACATTTTGCTACGGGCAGGCGGCCTCGGCCGCCGCCGTCATCCTGGCGGGAGGCACGGCGGGGAAGCGCTTCACCTTGCCCCACGCCCGCATCTTGATCCACCAGCCTCACGGTGGCGTGGCCGGGCAGGCCGCCGACATCGAGATCCAGGCCAAGGAGATCCTCTCCATGCGCGACCTGCTCAACCAGATGTTGGCCAGCGACACGGGTCAGACCGTGGAGAGGGTGGCCAAGGACACCGACCGGGACTTCATCATGAGCGCCGACGAGGCCAAGGACTACGGCGTCATCGATGAGGTCATCAGCACCAGGGACCTGGCGGCGCTTCCACAAGCCGCCGGCGTGTCCTAGGGGACCAGGGGGGTACCGATGGCCAAGTTCGGAGAGTCGAGCGATCTCGTCAAGTGTTCGTTCTGCGGCAAGTCCCAGAAGCAGGTCAAGAAGCTCATCGCCGGTCCGGGTGTCTACATCTGCGACGAGTGCATCGACCTGTGCAACGACATCATCGAGGAGGAGCTCTCCGAGGGCTCCGAGGTCCACTTCGAGGAGTTGCCCAAGCCGACGGAGATCTGCGCCTTCCTCAATGACTATGTGATCGGACAGGAGCGGGCCAAGAAGATCCTCTCGGTGGCGGTCTACAACCACTACAAGCGGGTGCAGGCGGGGGGCTACGCCGACAGCGACGTCGAACTGCAGAAGTCGAACATCCTGCTGTTGGGCCCGACCGGCTGTGGCAAGACGTTCCTGGCCCAGACCCTCGCTCGGATGCTCAACGTTCCCTTCGCCATCGCCGACGCCACCGCTCTCACCGAGGCCGGCTATGTCGGCGAGGACGTGGAGAACATCCTCCTGAAGTTGATCCAGGCCGCCGACTACGACGTCAAGAAGGCGGAGACCGGGATCATCTACATCGATGAGATCGACAAGATCGCCCGCAAGAGCGAGAACCCGTCGATCACCCGGGACGTCTCCGGCGAGGGGGTGCAGCAGGCGCTCCTGAAGATCCTGGAGGGGACGACCGCGTCCGTACCGCCACAGGGCGGTCGGAAGCACCCCCACCAGGAGTTCATCCAGATCGACACCACCAACATCCTCTTCGTGTGCGGTGGCGCCTTCGCCGGTCTGGACCGGATCATCGACTCCCGCCTCGGTCACCAGGGCATCGGGTTCGGCGCCGAGATCCGCCGGGGTCAGGCTCAAGCGGAGAGTGAGCTTCTTGCGCAGGTCCTGCCAGAGGATCTCCTCAAGTTCGGGTTGATCCCTGAGTTCGTCGGGCGGCTCCCGGTGATCGGCGCTGTCTCCAGCCTGGACCGAAAGGCCCTGGTGCGCATCCTGGTCGAGCCCAAGAGCGCCCTGATCAAGCAGTACCAGAAGGTCTTCGAGCTCGACGGCGTCGAGCTGGTGTTCAGCGATGAGGCGCTTGAAGCGGTCGCCGAACAGGCCATGTTGCGGGCCACCGGCGCTCGTGGCCTGCGGGCCATCCTCGAAGAGGTCCTCCTGGAGGTCATGTACGACCTTCCCAGTCGCACCGACATCGGGCAGTGCGTCATCGACCGGTCCGTCGTCCTCGAGCGGGTCAACCCCACCCTGGTGCCCCGCACCGAGGCGGTCAAGGAGAGTCGGCCCCGGCGGGCGGCCTCCTGAAGCACGGCCTCTTCTCCAGGCACAGCCTCTTGTCCAGGCACAGGCTCTGGTCCAGGCAGGGCCTTCACTCCACCGTAGGGGTGGTCCGTGGACCTCGGTGACGCATTGGCGTGGCTGGACCGCCACCAGAACCTCGAGCGCATGCTGGCCGACCGGTCCCGGGCCACGCCGAACCCGGCGCGGATGGCCAAGCTGATGGAGGTCCTGGGTGACCCCCAGACGGCGATGCCGGTCATCCACGTCACCGGCACCAACGGCAAGACGTCGACGGCGCGGGCCATCGCCCAGCTGCTCACGGCCAAGGGACTGAGCGTCGGGACCTTCACCAGCCCCCACCTGGAGTCGATCAACGAGCGGATGACCGCCCACGGCGAGCCGATCGACGACGACTCTCTGGCCGGGTTGCTCAGTGACATCGCCGATCTGGAGGGTCTGGTCGGTACCGACCTGCGCCCCACCTGGTTCGAGATCCTCGCCGCCGCGTCGTTCCGCTTCTTCGCCGACCGGCCCGTCGATGTCGCCGTGGTCGAGGTCGGCCTGGGTGGGCGTTGGGATGCGACGAACGTCGTCGACGCCGACGTGGCCGTGGTGACGAATGTGGGTCTGGACCACACCGAGCTGCTCGGTCCCAGCCGCTCGGACATCGCCAGGGAGAAGGCCGGCATCATCAAGGACCGATCCGTCCTGGTGCTCGGCGAGCGGGATGCCCCGCTGCGAGCCATCTTCGAACGGGAGAACCCGGCCGCGCTGTGGTTGGTCGGCCGCGACTACGGCTGCAGCCGCAACGACCTGGCGGTAGGGGGTCGGGTTCTGGATCTCCGGACCCCGGGGGCCACCTACGACGGGCTGTGGCTGGGCCTTCACGGCCGCCACCAGGCCGACAACTTCGCCACCGCGGTGGCGGCGACGGAGGCGTTCTTCTCCGCCCCCCTCGAGGACCCGCTGGTCCGGGAGGCAGCGGCGACGGTGCGCTCGCCCGGTCGCATGGAGATCGTCGGCCGCCAGCCGCTGGTGATCCTCGACGGAGCCAAGAACCCTGACGGGGCGGCGGCCGCCGCGTCCACGCTCACCGAGGAGTTCGGTGAGGTCGGGTCGCGGATCCTGGTCGTCGGCATGTTGGGGGGCAAGGATCCAGTCGAGATGCTGACCGCCCTGGACGCGACGCGCGCCCGCCTCATCGTCGCCT
>JALYVP010000332.1 GCA_030853185.1 Actinomycetota bacterium
TGACGGGCAAGGCGGCCCAGCAAGCGCTGGATCGGGCGGGGATCACCTTGAACAAGAACCAGGTGCCCGGCGACCCGCGCAGCCCGTTCGTCACGAGCGGCCTGCGCATCGGGACCCCGGCGGTGACGACGACGGGCATGGCCGAGACGGAGATGGCCCAGATCGCCTCGTTGATAGGCCGGGTGCTGCGCCAGCCCGATGACGACGCCGAGTTGGCGACCGTGCGCGACGACGTCGCCGCCCTCTGCTCGAAGTTCACCCCCTACCCGTGACCGGGCCCGTTCGGGCCGGCGCGTAGGGGCCAACCATCAACGAGTACCGCGACTATGTGATCGTGGCGGCGACGGCGGCCCTGGTCACGTTCGGCTGCACCTTTCTCGTCCGCCGCCTCGCGGTGCGCTTCGCGGTCATCGTCCAGCCCGACGAGCGGCGAGTCCACGAGCGGCCGACGCCCACGGTCGGTGGCGCAGCCATGTTCGCCGGGTTGTTGGTGGCCATGCTGGTGGCGTCGCTGCTACCGGGGCTCCATCCTGTGTTCCGGGGCAACTCCGAGCCCATCGGGCTGGTCCTTGGTGCCGCCGTCATCTTCGCCGTCGGCGGCGTCGACGACCTGAGGGAGATGTCGCCACCGGCGAAGATGTCCGGCCAGGTGCTGGCAGGCACCGTCTTGTACTTCTCGGGCATCACCATGCTCACCTTCCACCTTCCGGTCGTCGGCACGACCCTGGTGCTCTCACCTGACCTGGCCCCGGTCATGACCGTGCTGTGGGTGGTGGGCATGGCCAACGCTGTCAACTTCATCGACGGCCTCGACGGTCTGGCCGCGGGCATCATCGCCATCGCCGCGATGGCGTTCTTCCTGTACTCGCACCAGTTGGTCAAGGTCGGCACCATCCCGGTCAGCAACTCCGGTCCGTTGGTGGCGGTCGTCGCGCTGGGCCTGTGCCTGGGTTTCCTGCCCCACAACTTTCATCCGGCGAGGATCTTCATGGGCGACGCCGGGGCCATGCTGCTCGGCCTGCTCATGGCTGCCTCGACCATCTCGGTGGTCGGCCAGACAGGCGATGGCTTCAGCGGCAAGACCTACTTCTTCTTCGCCCCCATCGTCATCCCGTTCTTCATCCTTGGCATCCCGATGCTCGACACCGCTTTCGCCATCATCCGGCGGGCGGGCCGGCGGGGGAACCTGGCGGCGGCCGACAAGAACCATCTTCATCATCGGTTGATGCGCCTCGGCCACGGCCAGCGACGGTCCGTGGTGATCTTGTGGATCTGGACGGCTCTGCTGTCCGCCCTCGTGCTCTACACCCCCTTGACCAGCCGACCGATCTCGTGGGGTCCCCTCGGCGTTTTGGTGCTGGGGGCTCTCCTCTACACCCTCTTCGCCCCCCGGGGACGCAAAGCCGCTGACCCCACGGACCTGGCCTCCACCACGAACGTCGGGGAGCCATGATTCGCACCCGTCACAAACTTGCGGTACCCAGTGCCATTCTTTAGATTCTCGGCCGTGCCGATGAGCGGAGAGCGCCGGGTGTTGAGCCCGGGCGGTGGCCAACGCCCCGGCACCCGCGCGAGGATGAGAGGGTGCTCGCCGTGCGCTCAGATCGGGTGTCAGACCGGTGAGCGAATCCCCCTCTGGTCCGGGCATCATGGCGTTCGCCGGCCTGGGACTGCTCAACGCCCTGTGCCTGCTGATCGGCATGGGGTTGGGTTGGTTCGCCGACGACACCATGGGTACCTTGCCGTTGTTCATGTTCGTCGGTCTCATCCTCGGCATCGGGGCCGGGGTGTTCGCCACTCGAGCCGAGCTGCGGCGCTTCTGAGCGCACCACCCTCTATCCCTCCTGCGAGCGAATCCTTTCCCCGTGCTAGATAGCTTCCCGATCACCCAGGTCGACGCCATCATCCGCAAGACGCTGTGGTCTGCCGGTGGCGCTGGCGTCCTCGCCATCACCGCCGCCATCGCCCTGGGCTATCCCCTCATCGCCCCCGGCATCGTCATCGGCCTGGTGATGGCCGTGCTCAACCACCGCGTCTTTCAGGCCTCGGCTCTGCGCTTCACCACCGAAGAGGGCAAGGTCCAGCGCAAGCCCTTCGCCGGCAGCGTCTTCTTGCGCCTCGGGTTGTGCACGGCGGTGGCCGTGCTCCTCCTGATCGTCGTCCAGCCCATGGGCTGGGGGGTCATCGGGGCCCTGGTCATGTTCCAGAGCCTGCTGCTGCTCAACGCCATCGTGGCCCTCATCCGCTTGCAGCGGGAGGAGATCACCGGTGACCGCTGACCTGACGGCGCATGTCCTGGCGGTCAACATCCCCGTCGGCAACCACGTCACCCGCGGCCCGCTCAACGTCGACACCGTGTGGACGACGGTGATCGCCTCGCTCGTGGTCATCGGCCTCGGCCTGTATGTGGCCCGCCGGGCGACCAAGGGCACACCCACCAAGGCTCAGCTCCTGTGGGAGGTGATCGTCAGCGGGGTGAGCGACCAGGTGGAGCAGAACCTCGGGCCCAAGTACCGCCGCGTCGTTCCCCTGGCTGTAGCCATCTTCGCGCTGGTGCTGGTGGCCAACTGGGTGGAGATCCTTCCCGGCCTGTTCCACAACACCGACTTCGCCCCGTCGCCCACCGCCGACGTCAACCTGTGCTACGCCCTCGGCGTGTTGGTCTTCGTGCTCACCAACGCCGCCGGTTTCCGGGCCCGAGGGTTCAAGGGCTATTTTGCCAACCTGGTCCGCAAGCCGCGGGTCATGACGCCGATCCACATCATCCAGGAGATCGCCAAACCCTTCAGCCTGGCCTTGCGGCTGTTCGGCAACATCTTCGCCGGCGGCATCATGATCGCGCTGCTGCTGTCGTTCCCCATCTACTTCTTCCCCGCCAGCCTGGCCTTCACCGTGGTCTGGAAGCTGTTCGACATGTTCATCGGGGTGATCCAGGCGTTCATCTTCGCCCTGCTCACCATCCTCTACTACCAGTTCGCCATCGACACCGAGGCGCATTGAGGTTCGCTGTGACGACCCAACGAGTTCCCACCCGCAAACAGGAGAAGTGACGTAATGCCAGCAACTGCAACCACCCAGAAGGCAATCGAGCTGGCCGGCGGTCTGGTCGGTGGTGGCCTGGCTCTCGGCGGCGGCGCCATCGGCGCTGCGGTCGGCGACGGCCTGGCCGGCAGCCAGACCATCGCCGGCATCGCCCGCCAACCCGAGGTCCAGAGCCGCCTGTACACCACCATGTTCCTGATCATCGGCCTGGTGGAGGGCATGTACTTCATCAACCTGGCGTTCGCGGCGTTGTTCGTGTTCATCCTGCCCAAGGGTTAGGCGCTCGACATGTCGGTTGTCGCCTCCTCCAACTTCCTCGTCCCCAACGACACCTTCGTCGTCGAGCTGGTCGCCTTCCTCATCGTCCTGTGGGTGCTTCGCAAATACGTCCTGCCCAGGGTCAACGCGTCGCTGGACGCTCGCCAGCAGACGATCCGCCAGTCCCT
>JALYVP010000333.1 GCA_030853185.1 Actinomycetota bacterium
GAGCTGCCCACTCTGTCGCTCTCGGCGACCGACGCCGGGCGCCTGGCCCGCATCGAGGACGAGCTCCACAAGCTCAGCCGGCAACCCAAACCGACCACCGTTGGTCCCGACATCGACGGCACGGCGCAGGAGCTGATGGCGAGTCTGGGTAGTCAGATCGAGGCTCTTCGCCGCCGCATGGCTGTCCGAGGGCGTCCCCAGGCGTCGGCCCTCGACCCCGAGACGCTCGAGGCCATCGCCGAGGCGGTGGCCGCCCGCCTGGCGGATCCGACAGCGACCAGCCTGACGAAGTCGCGGGCCAAGCGGGCCCCGCCCCGCAAGGCGACCGCCCAGAAGGCGACCGCCCAGAAGGCGACCAGCGCCAACCGGAAATCGGGGTCGTGAGCCTGGACCCTGGACCCGTGCTCCGGGCGACCCGGGGCGTTTGACCTTCAGGCGGCGTGGCGGCGCAGGACCCGCAGGCTGCCACAGCCGGCGGCGCCCTCCTCGGTGAACATCCCGGAGCCCAGCGCCTCGACGTACAGCTCGTACGGCGGGCGCCCACCGTCGGCGGGATCGGGGAACACGTCGTGGATGGCCAGCCATCCTCCGGGCGCCACATGCGGCGTCCACGCCCGATAGTCGGCCCAGGCCACGTCCGCAGCGTGGCCGCCGTCGATGAACAGCAGCGCCAGTGGTGTCGACCAGATGGCGGCGACCGTCGTCGATGAGCCCACCGCCAGGATGACATCGGCCTCCAGGCCCGCCTGCTCGATCGTCCGCCGGGCCCATGGCAGGGTGTCCATCCGGCCGGTCAGCGCATCGACGACGACGGTGTCGTGGTGGTCCCAGCCGGCCTGGTTCTCCTCCGAACCCCGGTGGTGGTCCACGCTCACCAGCACCGTCGCGGCTATTCGGGCGGCCTCGCCCAGGTAGACCGCCGACTTTCCGCAATACGTGCCCACCTCGAGCAGCGGGCCCAGCCCGCTGGTTGCCGCCGCCACCCCGGCCCGGTAGAGGGCGGCGCCCTCGTCGTCAGGCATGAACCCCCGGGCCGAGCGTGCCACCTCGAGGGCCTCGGGTCGCATCACGGCGAAATCTACCGCGGGCGGCAGGGCGGGGGTACTCTCAGCGGCACCATCATCGGGGAGCGGAACATGGCTGGTAGGCGGGGTGCGGGTAGTGCGCCGGGTCTCCTTCTTGCTGCGTTGTTCTTGAGCGGACTCCTCCCGGCAGTGCCGGCGGCCGCAGTGGTCATCCCGACGGTGCCCAACGCGGTGATCACCGTCTTCTCGGATCCTGGTGACTCCGTTGGTGGCGGGATCGCCCACGAGTTCGATCCGTCCAATTCCAGCGCGGCAGGAGACCTCTCGACCACGGGATTCAACCTTTCCGTGACCGGCGGGCCAAACAACGCCCAGAACTTCGGTTTCCGGTTCGCCCCTCCCGCTGGCGCAACGCTGCAACCGGGCTACTACGCAGGGGCCCGGGACGTGCCCGAGACCGGGGCCCCCATCTTGTCGGTCACCGGAAACGCAGGCTGCGACAGTGAGGGGGCGTTCGACATCCGCGACCTGGCCACGACCGGCGGTTCGATCACCCGCCTCGACGTCGTCTACGAGCAGCGCTGCAACAATTCCACCTCGGAGCTGTTCGGTGAGATCAAGATCGGCGAGGCTCCTCCCAACAACCTCCTCGTGGCCTCGAGCTCGATCAGGTGGCCGTCCGTCGGCCTGGGCGGGCATTCGACCGCGGTCCCTGTCACCGTCCGCAACCTTGGCGCCACGCCGGTCAGCATGGGAACGACCGCGCTCGGCGGCGCCAACCCCTCCGACTTCAACCTCGGCCCCGACAACTGCAGCGGCGCCGTCCTGGCCCCTCAGGGTGCTTGTCAGGTGTTCGTCGACCTCGCCGCGCCCACCCAGGGCCCGGTCACCGCCCAGCTCCAATTGCTGGCCGGCGGCGCGGTGCGGTCAGTCCAGCTCGACGGCCTGGTCACACCAGGAACGACGAGTCTGACCATGCAGAGCCAGCCCGGCGACTACGTCGGTGGCGGCAGCACCTACGACTTCTCAGCAACCAACGCCACCTTTCTCGTCACCGCGCCGCTGGCGACCAACCCGGCCGGTCCGTCAGGCATTCAGATGAAGGTCCTCGGGCCCGACGGCGAGAACTGGGACGTCGTCCTCGTCCCGGGCGGTGCTCAGGTCCTCGCCCCCGGGACCTACGACGACGCCGCCCGCTACCCCTTCAACGGCTCCAGCAACGGACTGTCGGTGACAGGAGACAGCCGAGGCTGCAACGTCCTCACCGGCTCGTTCACCGTCCAGGCCATCAGCTTCTCCCCGGTGGACGACGCGTTGCAGCACCTCGATGCCACCTTCGTGCAACACTGCGAAGGAGTGGGGCCAGAGCTCACCGGTACCGTCTCCTACGACGCCACGCCAGTGACGACCATCCCGGTGGGGGTCTCGGACCTGGTCGCCCGCCCGAGCGGCAATGATCTGGCGATCAGCTGGCAGAACCCGCCGGCACCGGACTTCTCCTACACGGTGATTCGTCTCGAGCAGGGATCACCGGTAGGCCAATCGCCCCTGGCCGGCCAGGCCGTCTCCAACGGCACCGGGTCCAGCGCGGACTTCGGAGGAGTCCAGGCCGGCGGTATCTACACGGTCACGGCGTTCACCGTGGACCGTTACGGCAACGTCGGCGAGCCCACCAGCACGCAGGTTGGCGGCGTCGCCCCGGTGTTGGCTACGGCGTACACACCCCTGACACCTACCCGGATCGCCGACACGCGCCCAGGCAGCGGTGCGTTCGGGTCAGGATTCCCGCTGGGCCCCCACGCCACCCTCACGATCCCCGCCGGCATTCAGGTCCCTGACGGGGCCAGCGCGGTCGCCCTCTCGGTGACCGCCGTCGACTCCACCGCCCCAGGCTTCGTGAGCGTCAGCCCCTCCATCGGTCCGGGCTCGACATCGGTGCTCAACCACACAGCCGGGGGACCCGGCTGCCAAACCATCGACTGCGTGGCACCCAACCTGGTGATCGCCTCCCTGTCGAGCTCCGGGGAGTTCGTGGTGACCAACGGTTCTGCCGGCACCACCGACGTCGTGGTCGATGTCGAGGGCTACTTCATCGCCAACCACTCGACCGGCGGGGCCGCCGGCCGATTCTTCCCGCTGAAGCCCGCCCGGCTGGCCGACACCCGCTGCGGAGAGACCCCGTCGAGGTCGGGTACGCCCTGCTCGGCAGAAGGAATCCCCGCAGCCAACGCTCAGCTTCGGACCCTCTCGGGCCCTCAAAGCGTCTCTGTCTCCGTTGACGGACAGGGCAACGTGCCCGCCTTCGGGGTAGGGGCGGCCGTCGTGGACCTGACGGTGACAAACACGACAACCAACGGGTATCTGACGGCATATGCCGACGGGACCCATCAGCCGCTTGCATCCGACACCAACTGGGTGGCCGGCCAGACCACCTCTACCCGGGTGATCGTGCCC
>JALYVP010000007.1 GCA_030853185.1 Actinomycetota bacterium
GCGACCAGGACGGCCGCGCCCCACCGGGCGCCCAGCACGGCGGCGGCGTTGGCCGCCCCGGGGTTACCGCTCCCCTCCCGGCGCACGTCGTGACCGCCGCCGGCGGCCCTAACGGCCACGTCGGCCGACGGGGCGGTGCCGAGCAGGTACCCGGCGACGGCCGAGGTGGCCACCCGGGTCAGTCCGGCCGGGCGCGAGCCGCTCCGGTGCGTCCTCGATCTGGGCGTCATCGACCAATCCACAGGGCATCTTCTCTCGGAACGCAACCGCCGGGCGAACCGGCGGCGGCAGAGGTCCGAGGGCGCTGCGTTCGGGATTTTCGGGCCGGTCCCACCGCCGCGATCGGGGGTCCTAGGATCGGCCGCTCCGGCGCCCCTTCACCTCTCGGTGATGCGGCGAGCCGCCCCACCCCCCGGCGCTGCCCCGCTGGGGGGTGGCTCATTTCAGGGTCCCCTCTACCACCGTGACATGCCCGCTCAGGCGCCGTTCGCGGCGTAGCCCGGCGAGGTCGACCGCCGCTCGCCGATCGGGCCGGCGGGCGGGATCCGAGCCACCGAGGCGGCACAGGAGCCGCCAGGCGGGATTGAGGACAGCACCGGTTCCGACCGCCAGACCCAGGTCAACGACGGCAACCCTGGTTCCGGGTGGAAGCGAAGCGACCTGCTCCCAGGCCTCTTCCCAGCGGGCCATGACCGACAGGGCATAAGCGACCACCGCGGCGGACACCGATGACGGCTCGATGCCCGAGCTCGACAACGCATCGAACAACCGGTCCGCCTCGGCGTGGACCAGGGTGACGTTGGACCACCGGTGGCGCCGGGCCCGGCGCTCGGCCCGAGCGAGCATGGCCGCGCTGGCGTCCACGCCCACGATGCGCCCGGAGGCGCCGACCGCGCCCTGCAACCAGCCGAAGCTCAGGCCGGTCCCGCAGCCGACGTCGAGGACCGTCTCACCGGGACGCAGCGCCAGAAGACCGATGCCCCGCCGCCGGGGAGCCCGGTACAGCAAGCCCTCGAAGGAGAGCAGGTCGTAGGCGGCGGCTCCCCTGCCGTAGCGGTCGAAGGGGTCCCCGCCGGCTGTCATCACCGCAGCCTAGGAGGCGGAGGAGCCGCCCCGACGCCCCGGAGCGCCCGCCAGCTGCCGGCGAGGTCCCGGTGGTGGCAACGGCGTACGGATCCGCTGGGGTACGGTCCTCGGGTGGGTGAGCGGCAGCATTTCAGGGTGGGCGCAGAGAAGACCCGGATCTCCGGCGGTGGCAGCTTGGGCAAGCGGGGTTCGGCCCGGCGGGTCTCACCGAACGACCAGTTTCCCCAGCACGCCGTCGACATCGACGGCTACACCCTCTGCCGGTCACTGCGCTGGCCGGCGACCACGACGTTCCCCGACCTCGACTGGGAGGACGCAGCGCCGCAGGCCCGCTGCCCGGACTGCACGTCGGAGTACGAGGCGTTGGGTCACTGAACGAAGGGGCCTGGTCGGTCCCCCGCCTCGGCGGGGCGGCCCCGCCAGGGTGCCGGGTCGAGGTAAGGTCGCCTGACGACGCGCCGCATCGACGTTGCGGTCACCCTTGCGCCTCTTGCTCGTCAGAGAGAAGCCACGATGCTCACTGCCGTCCAGCGGGCGGCGATCCTCGGGTTCGCTGCTGAACCTGACGCCGACCCATCCACGACGACCGACGAGGACATCTGGTATGGCTTCTTGTCGTCGCTGTTCGGCGCGGGCAAGACGCTCAAGGACCTGAAGCTGAGCCCGGCTCAGCATCCTGAGATCATGGCCTGCCTGCGCCGGGCTCCGTCGGTTCCGCCGCGCAAGTTCAGCCGGGGCCGAGAACGCTTCGTGAGGTCCTCGCCCAGCGCCGTCCAACCCTCGGACTGACCTCCTGTCGCCGTGATCTCCTGCGTGAGAGGAGGTGACGGGGAGTGGGAGTGATCGCCGGGCTTGCCCACCCGCCACTCCCTCGGCCCGTCGCCGTGATCGTCACGGTGGTGGCGAAGGTCGGTCTGGCCGGGCGCACCGGGTTCTACCTGGTGCTCACCGTCCTCACCGCTCGCATCGCCGCCTTTGGCGGCCGGGGGCTGCCACAGGACAACGCCAGCGGAGCCCTGGATCTGATCGGCCGCCCGTGGATCGGCAAGGCAGCCATCGGTGCCGTGACCCTGGGGTTTCTGTCCTTCGGCACCGGCCGGCTCATAGCTATGGCGCGAGACAGGTCGGTGAGCCGGCTGCGGCGCGCCAGCACCGGGCTCCAAGGCGCCTTCTACCTGTTGCTGGCGTGGGTGCCGGCGTCCTATCTCGCCGGGAACACCGAAGCCGGTTCCGAGGGTCAGCAGCACCGGACCGCCGACCAGATCCTGTCCTGGCCGGCCGGTCCCGAGCTGGTCGTCCTGGTCGGGTTGGTGACGATCGCCGTCTCCGTCTTCCAGGTCCGAACGGCAGTGTCGCGGGACTTCGCCGACGGCATGGCGGTCGCCGACGCACCGCCGGGAGTGCGCCGGCTCACCCACCTGGTGGGGTTCGTGGGCATCTCGGCCCGGGCGCTGGTCCTCTTCCCGGTGGGGATCCTCCTCATCGTGGCGGGCGTCAACTCCGACGCCAGCCATGCCAGCGGACTCGACGGCGAGATGCTTGCGCTCTCCGGCTCCGCCTGGGGCCTCGCCGTGCTCGCCCTCGTCACCCTGGGCCTGGCCACCTTCGCCGTCTACTCCGCCCTCGAGACCTGGTACCGGGACGTGCTGGCCGGGCGGTGAAGCCACTCCGCGACCCGGCCGTACCGTTGGGCCGTACGTATGCTGAGCCCAGCCGGCGCGACACGTGCTCCCGGTCGTAGCAAGGGGGAGTGGCCAAGATGACCTACGCCGATCTGTACCGGGGAAGTCTCGACGATCCCGAGGGCTTCTGGCTGGAAGCGGCCCGGAGCATCGACTGGGCCGAAGTGCCGACACGGGCGCTGGACGGGTCCGCCGACCCCTTCTTCCGATGGTTCCCCGACGGCCGGCTCAACACCTGCTACAACGCCCTGGACCGCCACGTCGACGCCGGCGACGGCGATCGCACGGCGCTCATCTGGGACTCGGCGGTCACCTCCGCGAAGGCGAGTTACACCTACCGGGAGCTGACCGATGAGGTGGCTCACTGTGCGGGTGTGCTCCGTGATCTTGGCGTGGGGCCCAGCGACCGGGTGATCGTCTACCTGCCGATGATCCCCCAGGCCGTGATCACCATGCTGGCCTGCGCCCGACTGGGTGCCGTGCACTCCGTCGTGTTCGGCGGGTTCGCCCCCCCGGAGCTGGCCGCCCGCATCGACGACGCCAGGCCCAAGGTCGTGGTGTGCGCCTCCTGTGGCGTCGAGCCCAACCGGATCGTCGAGTACAAACCGATCGTCGACAAGGCGATTGCCTTGAGCGACCACAAGCCTTCCGCCGTGGTCGTGTTCCAGCGGGACCAGGCGCCCGCGTCACTCGGCGAGGATGACGTCGAGTGGGACCGGGCGATGGCCTCCGCCACCGCCGCCGCACCCGTCGACGTGGCCGCCACCGATCCGCTCTACATCCTCTACACCTCGGGGACGACGGGGAAGCCCAAGGGTGTTGTGCGCGATAACGGGGGCCATGCGGTAGCCCTGGCATGGTCGATGGGCGGCCTCTATGACATCGGCGCGGGTGACGTGTGGTGGTGCGCCTCCGACGTGGGGTGGGTCGTCGGGCATTCCTACATCGTCTACGCCCCCCTCCTTGTCGGAGCCACGTCCATCCTCTACGAGGGCAAGCCGGTCGGGACCCCTGACGCCGGCGCGTTCTGGCGGGTGATCGCCGACCACGGCGCCAAGTCACTGTTCACCGCCCCCACGGCCCTGCGGGCGATCAAGAAGGTCGACCCCGAGGCCAGAGAGCGGGCCCACTACGACCTGAGCCGGTTCGAGTCGCTCTACCTGGCCGGCGAGCGACTCGACCCCGAGACCTACCAATGGGCATCGGATGCCCTCGGCGTCCCGGTGATCGACCACTGGTGGCAGACGGAGACCGGCTGGGCCATCGCCGGCAACCCACGTGGGATCGAGGCCCTACCGATCAAACCGGGGTCCCCCAGCGTTCCCATGCCCGGCTGGGACGTCAAGGCGCTCGACACCAACGGCAACGTCCTGCCCGCCGGCACCGAGGGCGCTATCTGCCTGAAGCTCCCCTTGCCCCCCGGGTCGCTGCTCACCCTGTGGCACGACGACGATCGCTACGTGCAGTCCTACCTCGCCGACCACCCCGGCTACTACCTGACCGGCGACGGCGGATATCTGGACGACGACGGGTACATCTTCGTCATGGGCCGCACCGACGATGTGATCAACGTCGCCGGGCACCGGCTGTCGACCGGGTCGATGGAGGCGGTCCTTGCCGCCCACCCGGCGGTGGCGGAGTGCGCCGTGATCGGCGTCGCCGACAACCTCAAAGGCCAACTACCCCGAGGTTTCGTGGTCCTCAAGGCCGGAGCCACCATCGAGGAGGCGCAGCTGCAAGAGGAGCTGGTCACCGCGGTGCGGGACCAGATCGGCGCGGTCGCCGCCTTTCGCGACGTCCGAGTCGTGGACGCCCTCCCCAAGACCCGCTCGGGCAAGATCCTCCGCCGAACCATGCGCAACATCGTCGACGGGGTGGATGCTCCGGTCCCCTCGACCATCGAGGACGCCGGGGTGCTCGACGGCCTGCGCCAGGTCCTGGACCAGCCTCCCGCCTGAGCCGCCGCTCGCCCTCGCCGGCCGGCGACCTACGGGGACTTGCTGAGTTGCTCCTCCAGCTCTCCGAGGTGGTATCGGGCGTGGAGGAGGCCGCGGCACAGCTCACCGTTGCCCTCGATGTTGACCCGGACGGTCTGGGCCCGGCGCAACCACATGGACAGCTCCGCCGGAGGAATCACCTCGCCGTGGTCATCGACGAGGAGCGGGGCGGCTGCCTCGGTGCCGAGACCAACGTCACGGCGACGGCGCAGGAGGCGCTCCCCGTCGACGGTGGCCGGCACGTCTCCGACGACCAGGGCGGCGAGGTCGTCGAGGGCCACCCCTTCTTTGCGCGCCACGCTGCAGACCCGCTCCAGGGCCGCCGTGTAGGCCTTGCGATGGAAGGTGAGGCGCAGCTCGCCCAGCTCCGCTGTCGCTTGCCCCTCGAACGAGCCCGCGAAACCGGCGGCACTTGCCACCCCGGCGTTGATCTCGTCGCTGGCGAAGTAGTCATCGAGGCGCACGTCGGCCCGGTCCACGCCGGCCACGCCGCTCACCGCGTCGTGCGCGTCGGCCACCATCATCCAGGCGAAGTTCGGGGCGCAGAAGTAGGTCGGCAACCGGAGGCGCACCCGCGCCACGCCGTCGGTGACCTCCAACTCGTGCACGAAGCCCAAGCCGGTGACCGGCTCGTCGAGCTCAGGATCCATCACTCCGTCGAGTGCCGCCCACACGCGGCGCTCGACGGGGGTCCCGGGACCACGGGGGTCAGTCATTGCTGGCCTCCCGGCATGGACACCGCATCAATCGACCAGGGCGGCGTCGTCCTCGGCGCCGGGGGTTCCGCCTTCCGAGCGAAGCTGCAACTCGGCGGGGACCTCGATGTCGTAGAGGGCGGCGGCATTCAGCCCCAGGATCTTCTTCTTGGTGGCTGTCGTCACCCGCGGGTAGTCGGAGTACTCGTCGTCGGGGTAGTCCCATGCCACCAGGCCCTCGACCTGCCACTTGGGCTCCCAGATGGCGTAGTCGCTCGAGAACAACATCTTGTCCTCGCCGACCCAGAAGAGGAGCTCGCCCATCACCTTGGCGAAGAAGCGGGGCCGGGCGTGCATGAGCCCACCGAGGACGACCGACAGGCCAGCGTAGACATTCGGCTCCTGGGTCGCCATGAAGCAGAAGTCCTCGATTCGAGGCAGCCCCACATGCTCGACGATGAAGTTGAGCTCAGGGAAGTCTGTGGCGGCGTGGTCGACGTCGGCCACGTCGAAGGCGTCCTTGTCGAGCGGCCAGATGGTCGGGCCCTTGTGGACGTGGATGTTCTTGATGCCCAGTGCCTGCGTCTTCTCCAGGAACGTGTAGGCCTCGGGATCCTTCAGCGTCCAGCCCCGGGAGCTGTCCCGCCACTCGGCGGTGTACAGCTTGACCCCCTTGAGGTTCCAACGCTTGGTGTCTTCTTCCAGCTGCTTGAGGCCGGCGTCGCCCTCCCGGGGGTCCCATCGGCCATTGACGATGAACTTGTCCGGGTGCTTCTCCATGAGAGCACCGTTCTTCTCAACCGTGTTGAAGCCGGTCGTGTACCACGAGTTGAGGTACGTCGATTGGAAGATGGCCTTGTCTACGTAGCCGTCCTCGAAGAGGTCCTTCATCATCGTCTCTTCTGAGTACTTCTGGAACTTTTCGATGGGCCAGTGCGTCTCCGCCGGCCCGAGGCTCTGGTAGGCGTGGAAGCACTCGATCCAGCCCTTGGCGTACTGCTCCTGTCCCTTCACCCAGTTGTCCGGGCTGGCGTCCCAGAAGTGGCAGTGGCCGTCGACCACGAAGTAGCTCTCGCCATCTTTGCTGTACATGGTTGTCTCCCGTTTGGTGGGTGTGGTGCTTTCTGGATTGTGCTCGGGCCAGCTCAGGTCCCGTGAGGGATCAGGATCGCCCGGCCGCGGACCTGTCCGTTGTCCAGGTCTTCGATGGCCTGGGCATACTGGTCGAGCGGGTATTGGCGGGTGTGGAGCTTCACCTGGCCGGCGGCGGCCAGGGACATCAGCTCGGCCAAGTCGTTGTAGCTGCCGACCAGGTTGCCGATGATGTTGATCTCGGTCGAGATGATGTCGATGGTGGGCACGTCCACGTGGCCGCCGTAGCCGACAACGCAGTAGTTGCCCGCCCGGCGGAGCATGGCGACGCCCTGGGCCTCGGTGCCGTTCTCACCGACGTAGTCGATGACGACCTGGGCCCCCCCTTGGGTGATCTCCTGCACGGCATCGACCTGGTTGCCGTCAGCGAGCACGGTGTGATGAGCGCCGAGCTGCGTGGCCAGGTCGAGGGCCTCCTGGTTGCTGTCGACCACCGTGATCTCCGACGCGGTCATGGCCACCAGGCACTGGATCCCGATGTGACCGAGCCCGCCGGCCCCCAGGTTGACGACGTGGGTGCCGGGGCTCAGGAAGGGGACTTGTTTGCGGACGGCGTGATACGCGGTGAGGCCGGCGTCGGCCAGGGCCGCCACGTCTGCGGGTTCCAGTGACGGGGCCAGCTTGACCACGCTGCGGGCATTGGTGTGGAGGTAGTCGGCCATGCCTCCGTCGCTGTCGATCCCCGGGAACGCCGAGCTCTCGCAGTGCACGTCGTCGCCGGCCCGACATGCCCGGCACAGGCCGCAGGTGGCCAGCGGATGGCAGATCACCGCATCCCCGGCCACCACATTGGTCACCGCCGATCCGACCTCGCGGACCCACCCCGCGTTCTCGTGGCCGATGATGTAGGGAAGCTCGACCCCGGACTTCTCGGCCCACTGGCCCTCGATGATGTGGAGGTCGGTACGGCACAACCCGGCCCCCCCGATCTCCACCAGCACATCGAGCGGACCCTGGACCTCTGGCTCGTCGACATCGTCGAGGACCGCAGCCTCGTTGTAGCTGTGAACCCTTACCGCTTTCAACCCAGAACCCCCCAAGTTGGTAGCTGTTCGAAACGTTGCATCAGGTCGGGGTGGCGGCGTCCGACGACGCCCTCGGCAGTCCCTCGGCCAGGTCGCCGAAACCCGGAGCGATGATCTCTCCGGTGACACCTTGCACCTCCTCGGCCACCAACGCATCGGTGGTGAGGATGAGCGCGGCGATGGACACCGCGTTTTCGAGGGCGGATCGGGTGACCTTCAACGGATCGATGATCCCCGTCGCCACCAGCTCCCCGAAGTCGCCGGTGAGGGCATCGAGACCTTCGGTCTCGCTCATGGTTCGGACCCGCTCGATCACGTCGCGACCGTCATGGCCGGCGTTGCGGGCGATCCAGTAGAGCGGCGCCGCCAGAGCGCCTCGGACGATGTCGGCGCCGGTCGCGTAATCGCCGAGGAGGCCGAGGTCGTCGAGGGCGTCCTCGGCGTGGAGGAGAGCGGTGCCGCCACCGGCGACGATGCCCTCCTCGACCGCGGCCCGGGTGGCCGACAGGGCATCCTCCACCCGGTGCTGCTTCTCGTTGAGCTCGGCCGGCGTCGCCGCCCCTACGTGGATGACCGCCACCCGACCGGCCAGCTGCGCCAGCCGCTCGGCCAGCTTGTCCTGGTCTCGCGGGTTGGTGGCTCGACCCTGCTCGAGTCTGACCTGCCCGATCCGGTCGTTGACCGCCATCGGGTCCCCAGCTCCATCGATGATGGTGGTGCTGTCCCGGGTGACCGTGACCCGCCGGGCCCGGCCCAACTGCTCGCAGGTCACCGTCTCCAGGCTGAGGCCGGCGTCCCTCGTCACCACCGCTCCGCCGGTCAGGCAGCCAATGTCGGCCAACTCGGCGATCCGGCGATGCCCGAACCCCGGGGCCCGCACCGCGACCGATGCGAACGTGCCATGGACCTTGTTGCTGACCAGCATCCCCAGGGCTGCCCCCTCGACGCTCTCCGCCATGATGACCAGGGGGCGCCGCTCGGTCCGCATGATCTTGTCCAGGAGCGGCATCAGCTCCTTGACGGAGACGATCTTCTCGTTGGTCAGAAGGATGTAGGGATCGTCGTAGACCGCTTCCATGCGACTCTCGTCGGTGACCATGTACGGCGAGAGGAACCCGTTGCCGAAGTTGATGCCCTCGGTGAACTCCACGTCGAGCCCGTACCTGGGCCACTCCTCGACGGTGATCACCCCTTCGAGTCCGACCCCGTCCAAGGCCTCGGCGATGGTGTTGCCGATCTCCGGGTCATCGTTGGCCGAGATGCCGGCGATGTGGGCCATCTCCGTTTTCCCGGCGATGGGGCGGGCCATCTTCTCCAGGCGAGGCACGAGCTGCGCCAGGGCTCGCTCCATCCCCCTCTTCAACAGCATGGGGTTGGCGCCGGCGCCGATGGCCCGCATGCCGGCCTGGATCATGGCCTGTGCCAGGACCGTCGCCGTCGTGGTTCCATCCCCGGCGATGTCGTTGGTCTTGGTCGCCACCTCCTTCACCAACTGGGCTCCCATGTCCTCGAAGGGGTCCTTCAGGTGGATCTCTCGAGCAATGGTGACGCCGTCATTGGTGACGATGGGGCTTCCGGTCAACTTCTCGAGGACCACGTTGCGGCCCTTGGGCCCCAACGTGACCCTCACGGTGTTGGCGAGCTTGTCGACGCCTGCCTCCAGACGTCGACGGGCCTCCTGCTCAAAGCGCAGCTCCCTGGCCATCTCCGCGGTCCTCCTTCCTCATCGTCTTGGTGGCATCGTCTTGGTGTGCTCCTGCGGTCGGGGCAGGCTCACGTGGGCGTGAGATCAGCGAGGTCGAAGCCGAGGGCTTCGGCGGCGTCCTCGGGATTGGCGAAGAACACCGTCGCGTTGTCCAGGTTGATCATCCGCCCGTAGTGGGTGGACATCACCTCTTCGAGGTGGGGCTGGTCGAACGGCTCGTCCTCGCTGTAGCCCAAGGCTTCCCCGATCTCATCGAAATCGAAGATGACGGTTCCCTTGGCGTCGATGCGGATCATGGAGGGGAACTCCTTCACCGTCACATTTTCCTTGCCCCGCATCACCCGGGCGATGTCGTAGCCGTCCTGGTTGTTCATGAGTGTGCAGCCGCACATCCCAGACGACGTCCGGTCAGACTTGTAAGGAGACTCCGTCATGCCTGCACCTCTTTCGGGGTGGCGAGGCCGAGCTCGCCGATCTGGGTGGTGAATTGTCCCTTTGCTGCCTCGAGTGAGTCCTCGAAACGGATGAGCCGCTGGTTGGGCTGGGACCACAGGGGCTGCAGGTGTCGGGCCGCCTCGATGCTCAGGGGGACCCACTTGGCCAGCCAGGCCTCCATCGTCTCCCGGTTGGCCTGCCCGTGCTTCTCGTCGTTGCTGAGGAGGGCGAACATGTCTCTCGAATACCGCAGGTCCCGGGCGTAGTCAGCCTCGCCTGCGCTCATCACCGTGGGCGTGGTGTAGTCGCCGTGGGGAGCGGCAACCTGCATGACGAGACGGCTGCGAAACAAGACGCCCACCAGCGGTTCGAAGATGAAGTTGGCGGCGAAGACGGCTTCGGCCCAGTCGCGGATGCTGGTCAGCTGCTCGACGGCTTCCCGTACGCCCTGCCAGGCCGGGTCGCCCTTCCACGTCTGGATGTGAGCGGCGCCGTCGAAGTCCTCGAACTGCTCGCTCAGGTCGAGGTTGTAGAGGATCAGGTCCTGGCCGAAGCGAAGCTTGTGCATCGAGTTGACACAGATGGCGTTGTTGTGCATGTTCGTCGGCGCATCTCGCTGGGCGGGGACGAACACGTGCATGCCCAGACCATGCTCGACGTGGGCCCACGCCCCGACATGGGACTGGACGAACTTCACCCAGTTGGGGTCCCAACGGGAGAACGCGTCGGTCTGCTTGGCACTGGCGATGGCCTGACTGATCTGGTGGAGGACGCGGGAGTTGTGGACGTAGATCGTCCGCTCCCATTCCTCGTTGGGATCGCGGAAGACATGCCAGTCCGAGGACTTCAGCGCCGTCCACTCCTTGGGATAGCCAGCCACACCGTCATGGAAGGCGTACAGCCATCCCTGAGAGAGATAGTGCTCCGGGTCGGGCTGGATCTCGCAGGTCACATCTTCGTAGACGGTCCGGCGGGTCTTCTTCGGCTGGTAGTAGTTGTATTCACGGCTGGTGGAACTGGGGAAGTCCAAGGCGCCAGCCTCGGCATTCGTGAACTCGGGTCGGGGAAGATCGGCTTCTTCCTTCTTCTGCTGCACATCTGTCGCCATCGACACTGCTCCTTTGCGTTTCGCAGATCATTGCCACCATCTGTCAAGGGAGCTTCGACTCCCCTGAGCTCGCTGACGTTGCTCGTTGGTTATGGGTTGTCCCCCTCCCCGGCGTCGGCGCTGACCGTGAACCTGTCGAAGTACAGATGAGCCTCTTCGAGGCCCTTGGTGCTCAGCACCGGGATGGCCGCGTCGATCATGGGGGGCGGACCGCACAGGTACGCATCGGCCCCCTGAAGATCGCCCTCCTCGTGCTCAACGATCTCGGTGATGAGACCGGTGGCGCCCTCCCACTCCCCTTCTCCCGCCTCGGAAAGGGCGGGCACGAACCGGAACTCGGGGAGGCGTTCCTCGAGAGCCTTCAGCTCGTCGAGATAGAACAGATCCCCCGCTTGTCTGGCCCCGTAGTAAAACGTGGCCCGGCGGGTGGAGTCGGCTTCGGCGAGGGAACGCACCAGGGATAACAGGGGAGCCATCCCCGCCCCTCCACCGATGAACACGATGTCGCGCTCCGAGCCGGCTCGCAGCGTGCACAACCCGTAGGGGCCCTTGGCCGTGAGCTCGTCCCCTGCTTTTAAGCCTCCGTCCAACAACTTGGAGAACCGTCCATCCGGATAGAGCTTGATGATGAACTCCAGGTGGTCGTCCGTCTCAGGCGTGTTCGCCATGGAGAACGCCCTCGTCCGGTCCGTGCCCGGGATGGTCAGATCGACGTATTGCCCGGGACTGAAGGCGAACTCCTTCGGCTCGACGAGGCGCAGGGAAAGGCGGCGGATATCGTGGGTAAGCTCTTCGATCTCCTCGACCTCGGTGCGCGCCGTCTGGATGGGAATACCGGAACGGAGCATGTCCTCGTCGTAGTTGATCAGCTCGACCTCGAGATCGCTGTACGCATGGGCCCGGCACAACAGGACGTAGCCCTCCTCGTATTCGTAGTCCGCAAGGGCAAACGTCGAGTACCGCTCCATGTCCATGTCCCCGTCGAGGAGGAAGGACTTACAGGCGGAGCACTGACCCTCCTTGCAGCCGTGCATGAGCGTCACGCCCTGCCGGAATGCGGCGTTGAGGATCGTCTCGTCCTCCTCCACCTCGATCTCGATGTCAACCGGCTCGAAACGAACCTTGTGTGCCATCGTTGCCTTCCCCCCTTGCATTTGTGGCTTGAGCAGCTGGCTCGGACCGCTACCAGCGCAAGCCCTGCCCCCGCGAGGGCCCTATGACGGGCCCGGGCGGGGGGTGGGCGTGACCCGGAGTCGCTTACGCCGTCTTGGAGACGGTCCGGCGGAACTCCTCGCCCACCGCGCTCGGTCGACCGGCCGGACCGCACTTGCGGTAGTCGTCCGCCCAGGTTTCGCGCTCTTCGGGCGTCATCTTGTTGATGATGTTGTTGGGCGAAGGGAAGGGGTTCCCCCGGAAGTCGTCGAGCGTCCACATCTTCTTTGGGTCCTCAAGGTCGAGATGGGGCTGCGGGATGAGGGTCTTGCCGTCATCGCGCACAATGCCCATGTCCTCGCAGATGTCCGCAAGGTCCCAGCCGTCGTACATCGTCTCCCACTCCCGGGTGCCGGTGAGGCGGCCCATGGAAGGCGTGGCCCGTCCCTCGAACTCCGGTCGAAAAGCGTGCTTGTCGGTCCACCAGCACGGCTCGGAGCAGTAGGTGCGGATCGTGCCGTCGACCTCGTCCATGACCATGTCCTCTCGGATGAGGCACGGCACCATGCACGTCCAGCACCGGTTCGGGTATGCGTAGTCGACGTCCTCGAAGGCGATCGGTCCGTGATCCGAGCCCGGGTGACGCAAGCGGTTGTAGTTCTCCCACCACTTGCCGTACTTGTTGTACCAGCCCGGGTACTTGAATTCGAACCACTCGAAGTCCTCGTCGGTCATGGGGTCGATCCGCCAGTAGTTGACCTCCCAGCCGGTGGCGAAGAACTGGGCCACCTCGTGCACGTAGCCCTTGTTCCAGATCTGATCCCACGCCAGCTCCACGAGGTCGTGGGGGATGACCAGCCCGTACTTCTCCAGCGGGACCAGATAGCTGCGGTAGTAGTCGTCATAGATCCAGCGCCGCCACATCTCCGCGTAGCTCTCTCGATCCTTGCGCCGGTCCTTGGTGCCGTACTCGATGAAGGTGCCGATGGCGGCGTCGACGACCCGGTGGTTGTTCCACCATGCGTAGCGAAGGTCCCGCTCGAGAAGCTTCCGGTTGGATTCGTCGGCGAGGGCCATCAGCAGGATCGAGTAGCCATTGCTGATGTGGCGTGACTCGTCGGATTGCACCGAGTGGAAGACGGTGGGCAGGAGGTAGTCGCCGTTAGCCGCCGCTTCCGCCGGCATGGCCACGAACAGCGTGTTGGTGAAGGCGGTCTCGGCGACGAGCGTCAGGTACACGTTGGCGGCGGTGATGGCGTCACCGGTGATGAAGCCTTCGCCGAACTGCCGACCGATCGTCCCGCAGTAGTCACTGTGGAAGAACTTGAGCGACCCGTCGAAACCGGCCGGGTCGATGTAGTGGTTCATGTAGAGCCGCTTCAGGTTCTGCTGGATGGTCGAGTGGCGAACCTCGTCGATCATCTGGACGGCCAGACCGTTGTGGATCTCCGGGTTGGGCACGGCGCTGATGGCGAGCGGCATGGCCCTGGCCGCCGAGATCTCCGGGAAGGGAATGATGGACAGGAACAGCTTCTGCCACTCCATCCAGCGCTCTTGGACCTGCCGGAACATGTTGCCCCGGATGGCGCCGTCCATGGCGCCGAACACCCTTTGGTCCTTCTCTTCCTCCATGGGAAAATAAGACCGCAAGACCTGCTTGAGCGGGTCCTTCTTGGGCGCGTGCTCAAAGGTGTAGTCGGTCGTGTACTTCTGGGCCGGCGTGGCGAAGGTCGGCTCCCAGGACAACTCCTTGATCTTCTCGTGCGCCTTGGTGATGCTCTGTCGGCTCATGTGGTCCCCCTGTGTCAGGACGCCCGCGACATCGCGAGGCGGTACCCGTCCAGTTGACACCCGAACCGGCCGGAAGGGGATGTCAAAGTGAGACGGTGCGCTTGACCTCCCTTTTCTCGCCAGAGGGTGTAACAAGGGAGCCAGGAACACTGTGAGCAGAACGCTGTCGGGCGACCTCGACCTGGGGTGCCATGCAGTTTGGGGGAAGAGCACGGATATGCCTGCCAGGGACTCGACCGGACGTCTGGGCCACGTGAAGGACCGCGTCCTGTCGTCGGACGAACCGGCAAAGCATGTCGTGCGGGACCAGATCATGGCATCGTGGCGCCGCTCGAAGTTCTGGGGGGTGTCAGCCGACCACTTGGAGCCGCCCTACTCCGACGCCGTGGAGTTGGAGAACCGTCTGGTGGCGGCGGCCCGACCCGTCATCGATCGCCTGGAGGCGACGCTCGCCGACTCGGCCATGAGCATCATCCTCACCAACGCCCACGGCCAGGTCCTGCAGCGGCACACCGACGAGCAGTCCCTCAAGCGGCAGCTCGACTCCATCTGCCTGGCTCCCGGGTTCAGCTACGCCGAAGAACACGTCGGTACCAACGGGATCGGCTCCGCTATAGAGTGTCGCCGCCCGTTCTTCGTACAGGGCGCAGAGCACTTCTCTGACTCGTTGGGCACCGTCTCGTGCGCCGGGGCGCCGATCGTGGATCCGCTCACCGGTCGTCTGCAGGGCGTCATCGATCTGACGTGTCGAGCCACGGACGCCACCCCCCTGATGAAGGTCCTGGCCGAGAACGCCGCCGCCGACATCACCCGGGTGTTGCTCGAACGCAGCAGCGCACGGGAGCGGGCTCTGCTCCAGGCGTTCCTGGCTGCCACCCATGCCTCGAACCGGGCCATCGTGGCCATGGGCCAGGACCTGTTCATCTCGAACGCCAAGGCCTCGGGCATCCTCGATCGAGCCGACCACGTCCTCGTCGAGGATTGCGCCGCCGAGTTGGTCAACACGGGCGGATCCGCCGCCCAGGTCCTGCTGTCCAGTGGTGACACCGCCCACCTCAAGGCTCGACCGGTGGAAGCCAAGGGCGGAGAGCCGGGCCTGATCATCGAGCTCTCCGTGGCAGAGACGTGGGGCGGAACAGGAACCACGGCCCTCCGGCCGCATCCGGCGGCCGGCACGGACGCGCCCAGCACAGCCGAGCCTGGCCGAGCCGAGCCCGGCACAGCGGCGGCCGGCACGGCCGGGCGGAGCGGCTCTTGGGCGGTGACCCAGGAGCGGGTCGAAGAGTGCTGTCGCGACCGAAGCTGCCTCCTCCTCGTCGGCGAAGCCGGGACCGGCAAGCTCGCGCTGCTCGACGCGGCCCACCGGCGCTGGAACAGGGCGGGGCGGATGACGGTGCTCGACGCCGCACAGCTCGGTGACGGGTTCGAAGCGGTACAGGCTGAGCTTGATCGTCACGTCGACCCGGACGTGGCCACGGTGGTCTTGCGGCACCTCGACCTCGTTCCTGACGCGGCGTGGCCGGCCATTCGCGACTGGCTCGAGCGTCAAGGTAGTGGCATGGCTCCCTGGATCACAGGAACCTCGGATGGGACACCGCAGGATTCGGCTCCGGGTGAGCAGCTCTGCGGCCTGGCCGTGGTGGTGGCCGTCCCCGCCTTGCGCCACCGGATAGAAGATGTACGTGACCTGGTGCCAGAGATCCTCCGGCGCATGGCCCCCGGCCGTGACATACGGGTCGGACCGGCAGCCATGCAGACCCTCCTGAGGCATCCCTGGCCGGGAAACGTCGGGGAGCTCGAGGAGGTCCTGCGCGCCGCATTGAGCCGCCGGCCCCGGGGGCGCATCATGCCCGAAGACCTTCCCGAGATGGTGCACAGCACGAGCCGGCAGGCCCTGAGCTTGTGGGAGTCCATGGAGCGCGATCTCGTCACGCGAGCGCTCCTCGAGACCCGAGGTGACAAGGTGCGGGCCGCGTCACGCCTCGGGATATCTCGAGCCACCATCTACCGCAAGATCCGCGCCTACGGGATCGTTGTCCGCGACGGTGAGGACGCGGAGTGAGCTACAACGTGGCGACGAACGCGTAGATGACCAGCGCGGTGATGATGACGGCGAAGCCTCGCAGGGCCCACAGTGCGACCCGGGTCCGCCGCCCGAGCGTCGCTCGGGGGACCGGCTCCGGCATCTAGCCCGATCCGATCAGGTGGGCGGCCTGCAGGAAGGAATCGACGCCGTAGGCGGACCCACACACCCCCACGAAGGCGATGATGCCGACCCCGATCACGTTGGTTGATCGCTTGTTCGCCCAGTCACCCATCAACGCTCGATCGTTGGCCAGCATGACCATCAAGACCAGGGCCACCGGAGCCAGGACGGTCGCGAGCACATTGGCGTTGAGGGCGATCTGGAGAAGTGGAGCGCCCGGTATCAAGATGATCACCGCCGCGAGCACGGCCAGCGCGATGTTGGACCCGTAGAACAGGAGCGCCCGCCGGGGCGATGCGTTGAAGCTGTGGCTGACCCCCACACACTCTCCGGCCGCGTATGCCGTGCTGGCCGAGATGAGCAGCACGGCGACGGCCCCGGCCTCGATAAGGCCGACGGCGAACACGGTGCCCACCAGCCCCCCGGAGACCGACCGGAGGGCGGTCGGGAAACCGGCACCGGCCAAACCCGGCATGCCCGAGCCGTTGTGGGTGGCAAGGGCGGCCCCGGCGACGAGGGCCCCACAACCGAAGGTGGCAGCCAAGGCGCCTCCCACCACGGTGTCGAGACGGCCGTGGCTGATGTCGGCGGGCGTCATCCCCTTGTCGGCGGAGGCGCTCTGCTGGAAGAAGATCATCCACGGCGTCACCGTGGCACCGACGGTCGAGGCGAGCAGCAAGAGAAACGTGGTGGAGCTCCCCCTCGGCACGGGCGAGAAGGTGGCGAGCGCGTGGCCGATGGTGCCCGGATCTGGCTTCACCAGGAGGCCCGCCACGAGGAACAGGCCGTTGAAGGCGGCGAGGCCCAAGGCGATGCGCTCCCAACGCCAGTAGCGCTGCCCACTCGAGCTGAACAGCACAAGGACCACCCCCAACGCCGCGGCCACGCCCGCTCCGAGGTGGAAATACGCCATTCCCACCCGGATGGAAACGAACTCGGCGACCAGGGTCACCAGGTTGGTGAGGACGAGGTCCGCGGCCCCGAACCATCCCCAGGACGGACCGTACCGTTGCAGGACCAGCTCGCCGTAGCCGCGATGGGTGACGGCTCCCACGCGCATGCACATCTCCTGGCAGACGACGGCCATGGCGAAGGTGACCACGACGAAAGGCAGGAAGAATCCCAGGCCGTAGGTGGCGCCGGTGGTGGCGTAGGCGATCATGCTCGGACCGTCGTTCTCACCCAGCATGGCCAGGATGCCAGGGCCGAGCAGAAGCCAACACAGGCGCCACCGCCGGCCGCCAAGCCGGGCGGTGGCGACCCGCGAACGGTCATGGGACCGGAGGGCGTCCTCCCCGGCCCGGGTGCCGACGGGCTCGGATGTCGTCATCGGCCGGCGCCGGCGGGCCTCACTGGTTCGCCTGAGCCGAATCCTCGTCGACGGCGACCTCGATCGCCGAGGCCGCCGCGACGCCGAGCGCGAGGGGTTCGACGTGGTCTCCCATCTTGACCCGCAGCGGTCCGCTGGCCTCCCACCCAACCACCTCGACCCGGTCCCCGAGGCTCACGCCCTGCTCCGTCAGCCAACATAGGAGGCTCGCCGGCGAATCAGCCACCCGCATGAGGGTGCCGGTCTGGCCCGGTTCCAGAAGCGACAGCCGCCGAGTCGTCCCGGCGATGATCGTGCCGTCAGCCGCGGGGATCGGGTCACCATGCGGATCCCGCTCCGGGTGCCCGAGCCGCTCGGCCATCCGCTCGAGCAAGCGGTCGGACACCGCATGTTCGAGCACCTCGGCCTCCTCGTGAACCTCATCCCAGCTGTAGCTCAGGGCCGCGACCAGATAGGTCTCGATCAGTCGATGCCGGCGCAGCACGGTGAGGGCGGCCCGGCACCCCTCCGGCGTCAGCTGCAGGCTTCCGTAGCGGCGGTGCGTCACCAGGTCGGCGGCACGCAAGCGACGGACCATCCCCGAAACCGTCGAGACGGTGAGGCCCAGCCGGCGAGCGAGGGCGGTGGTGGTCACAGGAGCGTCGCTTCGCTCCCCCAGGCCGTAGATGGCTTTGAGATAGTCCTCGACTGCAGCGGTGGGCGCAGCGGTCACGGCATCACGGGTGGCACGGGTGGCTTCATCACGGGGGCCTTCGGCGACGGTCCACCTCGTGATTGCAGCTCCACGCTGCGCCCCGCCCGGCGGCGGTGCCGGCGAGCCACCTCGTCCCCGGCGAGGGCCGCAGGGCCGATGAGGCCGACCAGCAACCAGGCGGGCTGGGCGAGATCAATGGCCGCGGCGACCATGATCACCAGAACGATCACGACGGCGATCACATGCCGCCACGTGCGCCGCTCCCGAGGACTCTGTTCGATCTCCACCCAGGATTCGGCCATGAGAGTATGGTGCGCCCAACATTGGAGTTGGGGGTGTCGCACTATGAGACAACATCCGGAGCTTCCCAACCTCACCAGGCATCTTGCAGCCGGGGCCGCGACCCCGGCCCCCTAATCAGCCCGACGCCAGGATCGTCTTACCACGGGCAGGATCTCGTCGGCGCGCCCAATTGGTCAGGTCAGCGCCGCTTTCCGCCGTCGGCTCCCCTGCCGGGCGCCCTCAGGACTTCATCGCCGGCTAGCCCTCGGGTAGCCCTCAATGCCACCCCCGCCGTTTCCCCCGCGGGCCCATTCGTGCCCCTAGCAGGGACACGAACGGACATCTACGGTGACCAGCGGTAGACGTTAGGAGAGCCTTAAATGACCTCTGACCTGCGGCTTCGTCGATTCTTCGAGTGGGCGCTACAGGACTCGAACCTGTGACCTCAGCCGTGTGAAGGCTGCGCTCTAACCAACTGAGCCAAGCGCCCGCTACAGCCGAAAGGCCGAGTGGTGGGAAGCCTAGCGCCAGCTGCACCCGCCACCCGGACAAGATCGTCGACCATCCCGTCAATGCGGTCGCCGGGCGATCACCAACCCGCGCCCGGTGCAGTCGGGCACGCGCAGCTGACGACAAGAGGCTGCGTACCGGCGGTGACGCCGAACGACGTGCTGCGCACTCTTGCCCCTCCCCCCGCCGCCGCGATTGCCCGCTTTGGTCGTTTGAGGACCGGGACCGCGGTGCCGTCGAGTAGAGTGGGCCGCTCTGGGTTAGGGCCAGCGTCGTCCCTGCCAGGTTCCTGTACGTGCTCCTCAGCGGAGATCCCCGGAAAAGGACGACAGCGATGTCTGGTCACCCGAGTTGTGGGCTGTACCGGCCCGAGTTCGAACATGACGCCTGCGGCGTGTCGTTCGTGGTCGACATGCATGGGAGACGGTCCCACCGAATCGTGAAGCTGGGCCTCGAGAGCCTCTGCAACCTCGAGCACCGGGGGGCGGCCGGCGCCGAGACCAACACGGGCGACGGGGCGGGACTCCTGATCCAGGTGCCCGACGAGTTCTACCGGGGCGCCGTGGACTGGGAGTTGCCTCCCGCCGGCGCCTACGCCACCGGGATCGGCTTCCTGCCCGCCGACCCGGCCGGCGCCGAGCTGGCCCGCAACGAGATCACCAAGCTGGTCGAGCTCGAAGGGCTCGAGCTGCTCGGATGGCGGTCGGTGCCGGTGGACGACTCCCTGCTGGGCTCCATCGCCCGGAGCTGCATGCCCTCCTTCCACCAGCTGTTCGTCGGCGGCGGGCCCACGAAGGCCAGCGGCATGGATCTCGAACGACGGGCGTTCATGGTGCGCAAGCGGATCGACAACGGTGTCGACAACACCTATTTCCCTTCGTTCTCCACCCGCACCATCGTGTACAAGGGAATGCTGACAGCGCCCCAGATGACCGGCTTCTGGACGGACCTGGACGACGAGCGGATCACCTCGGCGCTGGCTCTCGTCCACTCGCGGTTCTCCACGAACACGTTCCCGAGCTGGCCCCTTGCGCACCCGTATCGCATGGTGGCCCACAACGGCGAGATCAACACCGTGCAGGGCAACCGCAACTGGATGCGGGCCAGGGAGACCCTGTTGCACTCCGACCTGCTGCCCGGCGACCTCGAGCGCATCTCCCCCATCGTCACCGTCGGAGCCAGCGACTCGGCCACCTTCGATGAGGTGCTGGAGCTGCTCCACCTGGGCGGGCGGTCCCTCCCTCACGCCGTGTTGATGATGATCCCCGAGGCGTGGGAGAACCACGCCCAGATGGATCCGCCCCGCCGGGCCTTCTACCAGTACCACGCGGCGGTCATGGAGGCCTGGGACGGGCCGGCGTCGATCGCCTTCACCGACGGCAGCGTCATCGGCGCCGTCCTCGACCGCAATGGCCTGCGCCCCTCTCGCTACTGGGTCACCGACGACGGTCTGGTCGTGATGGCCTCGGAGGTCGGTGTCCTCGACATCGACCCGGCCCACGTGGTGCAGCGGGGGCGGCTGCAGCCGGGGCGCATGTTCCTGGTGGACACCGCCCAGGGCCGAATCGTCAGTGACGACGAGATCAAGTCGTCCCTGGCCGCCGAGCACCCGTACGCCGAGTGGCTGGCCGACGGCCAGATCCACTTCGAGGACCTGCCGGCCCGCTTCACCCTGACACCTCAGCATTCGACCGTGGTCACCCACCAGCGTCTGTTCGGCTACACCATCGAGGACCAGAAGGTCATCCTCGGCCCGATGGCAGCCGCGGGCGCCGAGCCCATCGGGTCGATGGGGACCGACACGCCCCTGGCCGTCCTGTCCGAGCGACCGCGCGTGCTCTACGACTACTTCGCCCAGTTGTTCGCTCAGGTCACCAACCCGCCGCTTGACGCCATCCGCGAGGAGCTGGTCACGTCGCTCGGCACCACGATCGGCCCCGAGGGCAACCTCCTCGCGCCCGAGCCCGACAGCTGCAACCAGATCGTGCTCAACCACCCGATCCTCACCAACGAGGAGCTGGCCAAGCTCCTCTACATCAACGAGGACGGCACCCTTCCGGGCTGGACGTCGTTCGCGGTGGACGGGCTGTTCCCTGTCCACGCTCCCGAAGGCCCGGGCCGGGCGCTGGAGACGGCCCTGAGCGACATCTGCGCGCAGGTCAGTGCGGCCATCGAGGACGGCGCCAAGCTGATCGTCCTCTCGGACCGGCACACCTCGGCCGAGCTCGCCCCGATACCGGCCCTGCTGCTGGTCGGCGCCGTTCACCATCACCTGATCAAGCAGCGGACCCGGACCCGGGTCGGCCTGGTCGTGGAGACCGGGGAGGCTCGAGAGGTCCACCACATGGCCCTCTTGCTCGGCTACGGCGCCGCTGCCATCAACCCGTACCTGGCCTTCGACACCATCAGCGACCTGATCGACCATGACATCCTCACGGGGATCACCGAACGTCAGGCCATTCGCAACTACATCAAGGCCTCCGGCAAGGGTGTGCTCAAGATCATGTCCAAGATGGGCATCTCGACGGTGGCTTCCTACGTGGGGGCCCAGGTCTTCGAGGCTGTCGGTCTGGCTCCCGAGGTCGTCGACCGGTACTTCACCGGCACGGTCAGCCGCGTCGGCGGCATCGGCATCGACGAGATCGCCCGCGAGGTGCTGGCCCGCCACGCGGTGGCCTGGCCCGACCGCTCGGCCGAGATGGCTCACCGGGACCTGCCGGTGGGCGGCGAGTACCAGTGGCGTCGCGAGGGTGAGTACCACCTGTTCAACCCGACCACGGTCCACAAGTTGCAGCACTCGACCCGGACCAAGCAGTACAAGATCTTCAAGGAGTACACCACCGCCGTCAACGACCAGGCCGCCCACCTGTCCACGTTGAGAGGAATGTTCCGCATCCGGTCGGCCGCCGAGCTGGGTCGGCCCCCGATCCCGATCGACGAGGTCCAGCCGGTCGCCGAGATCGTCAAGCGCTTCTCGACCGGAGCCATGTCGTACGGGTCCATCTCCGCCGAGGCCCACCAAACCCTTGCCATCGCCATGAACCGCATCGGGGGCCGGTCCAACACCGGTGAGGGCGGCGAGGACGCCGACCGGTTCACCCCCGATCCCAACGGGGACCTGCGCCGCAGCGCCATCAAGCAGGTCGCGTCGGGCCGTTTCGGGGTGACCAGCGAGTACCTGGTCAACGCGGACGACATCCAGATCAAGATGGCTCAGGGGGCCAAGCCGGGCGAAGGCGGCCAGCTGCCCGGCTCCAAGGTCTACCCGTGGATCGCCAAGACCCGGTACTCCACGCCCGGTGTGGGGCTGATCTCCCCTCCCCCCCACCACGACATCTACTCCATCGAGGATCTGGCGCAGCTCATCTACGACCTGAAGAACGCCAATGACCGGGCCCGGATCCATGTCAAGCTGGTCGCCGAGGTCGGGGTCGGGACCGTCGCCGCCGGGGTGTCCAAAGCCCACGCCGATGTGGTGTTGATCTCCGGCCACGACGGCGGGACCGGGGCGGCCCCGCTCAACTCGCTCAAGCATGCCGGGGCCCCTTGGGAGCTGGGCTTGGCCGAGACCCAACAGACGCTGATGCTCAACGGGCTCCGGGACCGCATCACCGTGCAGGTCGACGGTCAGCTGAAGACGGGCCGGGATGTGGTCGTCGCCGCCCTCCTCGGCGCCGAGGAGTTCGGCTTCGCGTCGGCGCCGCTGGTGGTGAGCGGCTGCATCATGATGCGGGTCTGCCAGCTCGACACCTGCCCGGTGGGCATCGCCACCCAGAACCCTGAGCTGCGCAAGCGGTTCTCCGGTAGCCCCGACTTCGTCGTCACCTTCTTCGAGTACATCGCCGAGGAGGTCCGAGAGCTGCTGGCCGAGCTCGGCTACCGCACCCTCGAGGAGGCCGTCGGTCACCCCGAGGTCATCGACCACACCGCCGCGGTGGGCCATTGGAAAGCGGCGGGCCTGGACCTCTCACCGATCCTCACCGCCGCGGTCGCTCCACCCGACGCCGTTCGCCACCAGGTGGTGGCCCAGGATCACGGTCTCGACAAGGCCCTCGACACCGAGCTCATCGCCGAGTCCCGTACCGCCCTCGAGGACGCCCACCCGGTTTCGATCTCCAAGAAGATCCGCAACGTCAACCGGACGGTTGGCACCCTGCTCGGCGCCGAGGTCACCCGCCGCTACGGCGGCCGGGGTCTGCCCGACGGAACCATCGACGTGTCCCTGGTGGGGTCAGCGGGGCAGAGCCTGGGGGCGTTCCTGCCGGCAGGGATCACCCTGCGCCTGGAGGGAGACGCCAACGACTACGTCGGCAAGGGCCTCTCCGGCGGCCGGATCATCCTCCGCCCGTCGCCTGACGCCCCGCCCGAGGCGGTGGCGTCGGAACAGATCATCGCCGGCAACGTGATCCTCTACGGTGCCACAGCCGGAGAGGCGTTCGTGCGAGGGGTCGTGGGCGAGCGCTTTGCCGTCCGCAACTCGGGGGCCCTGGCCGTCGTCGAGGGCGTCGGCGACCATGGCTGCGAGTACATGACCGGCGGCCGGGTGGTCGTGCTGGGCGGCACCGGGCGCAACTTCGGGGCCGGCATGTCCGGTGGGATCGCCTTCGTCGCCGATCCCGACAGCGTCTTCCCCCCGTTGGTCAACCCGGAGATGATCGACCTGACCGAGCTCGACACCGACGACGAGACGTGGTTGGCGGAGGTCGTCGCCCGCCACCGCGACGAGACCGGGTCCACGGTGGCCGCCGCCATGCTCGATGAGTGGCCCAAGGTCAAGAAGACGTTCGTGAAGGTGATGCCCAAGGACTACCGGCGGGTGCTCGACGCGGCCGCGGCCGCGGAGCGCGACGGCGTCGCGGTCGAAGAGGCGATCATGGCGGCCGCACATGGGTGACAAGACCGGCTTCTTGAAGCACGGCCGCCAGCTACCCGACCGGCGCCAGGTCCCAGTCCGGCTGCGGGACTGGAAGGAGGTCTACGAGCCATTCGGTGAAGAGAACCTCCGCACCCAGGCGTCGCGGTGCATGGACTGCGGCATCCCGTTCTGCAACGACGGCTGCCCCCTCGGCAACCTCATTCCCGACTGGAACGACCTGGTCTACCGCGATCACTGGAAGGTCGCCATCGAGAGCCTGCACGCCACCAACAACTTCCCCGAGTTCACCGGCCGGTTGTGCCCGGCGCCGTGCGAGGCGGCGTGCGTGCTCGGCATCAACGCCGACCCGGTGACGATCAAGTCCATCGAGCAGTCCATCATCGACCGGGCGTGGGAGGAGGGCTGGGTGAGTCCGGTCCATCCGGACAGCCTCACCGGCAGGAAGGTGGCAGTGATCGGCTCCGGGCCTGCGGGTCTGGCTGCGGCCCAGCAGCTGACCCGGGCCGGCCACACGGTCATCGTCTACGAGCGGGCCGACCGGCCCGGCGGCCTGCTCCGCTACGGGATCCCGGAGTTCAAGATGGAGAAGGCGGTGCTGGATCGCCGGTTGGCCCAGATGCGGGCCGAGGGGACCCAGTTCGCCTGCGGGGTCGACGTGGGCGTCGACATCGACGCCGCTCAGCTCCGCCGGGAGTTCCATGCTGTGGTCATCGCCGCCGGGTCGACCGAAGGGCGGGACCTGCCCATACCCGGCCGCCAGCTGGCTGGCATCCACCAGGCCATGGAGTACCTCCCGTATGCCAACCGGGTCCAGCAGGGCGACATCGACGAGTCACCGATCTCGGCAGACGGAAAGCGGGTGGTGATCATCGGCGGTGGTGACACCGGCGCTGACTGCCTGGGCACCACGCACAGGCAGGGCGCGCTCAGCGTCCACCAGTTCGAGATCATGCCCCGGCCTCCCGATGTTCGCTCCGAGGCGACGCCGTGGCCGCTGTGGCCGCTGGTGCTGCGCACCTCCTCGGCTCATGAGGAGGGCGGCGAACGGGTCTTCGCCGTCAACACGGAGAGCTTCGTCGACGACGGGCGCGGCCACGTTGGCGCCCTGCGGGCCCATGAGGTGGAGATGAAGATCGTCGACGGCCGGCCGCGCTTCGACAAGGTGGAGGGCAGCGAGTTCGAGCTCGATTGCGAGCTGGTGCTGCTGGCCCTCGGCTTCACCGGGCCGACGCCCGCCCTCGCCGAGCACCTGGGGGTGACGGTCGGGCCTCGGGGGACGATCAGCAGGGATGGGAAGTGGGCGACCGACGTGGCCGATGTCTTCGTGTGCGGTGACGCCGGTCGCGGTCAGAGCCTCATCGTCTGGGCCATCGCCGAGGGTCGCTCCTGCGCCGCCGCCGTCGACCGGCACCTGGCCGGCGCCACCCTCCTGCCCGACCCGCTGCCGGCACCTGCGTAGACCCGCCGCCGACAAGTTGTGACGCCGGGGAGACGGTGACGCCGGGGCGACGGTGCCCCGGGGAGACGGTGACGCCGGGGCGTCAACCGCCGCTGGCGGGGACGGTCATCTCCCCCAGCTCCGACCACTCGGTTCCCGGGACCTCGACGTTGATGACCTCCGGTGTGTGGGCGAGCAGGGCCGGGAGCTCCCGGATGGCCGCCTTGAAGTGCTCGGACCCGACGTGCTCCCTGCCCGAGTCGGCGTCGCGAAAGGCCTCCACCAGCATGAACTGATCCGGGTTGTCCACGCTGTGGGACCAGTCGAACCACAGGTTGCCCGGCTCGTTCCGGGTCGCCCGGGTGAACGCGTCCACCCGCGACAACCAGTCCTCCCTGACCTCGGGGCGAACGGTGAACTTGACGACGATGAAGATCATGAGGCGCCTCCGGTCGGGGTGGTGTGAGGGCTTCACCCTAGGTTCGCGGCGGGCGGCGGGGCCGGGCGCGTGGCGTCGGGCGGTCGCCGGTCGGGGTGGCGTCCACGAGGATCGACCGTTCTGTGCACCCCGGCCCCGCAGGAGCCCGGACCCGTCAGGGGTTCGCCGGACGGTAGCGTTGGGTGATGGCAGAGCGACCCGTCGGCAAACGACGCGCTACCGACGGTAGCGATAACGAGTCGACGCGAGCGGCCGCCGCGCCACCCCGTGACCGTGCCGATGACCACCTGGGCGAGCCAGACGGCCTTGACGGGCCTGCCTCCGCCGACGACACCCACACCGCCCTGCCCCCGAGGGTCGAGTCGTGGCGAAAGCGCAGCGCTACCGGCGCCATCCTGACCGGGTTCGCTCTCGGCTTGCAGCACGTCTTCGAGCCGGAGCGCAAGGAGCCGGCGATCGTCCAGGAGACCTCCGGCGACCCACCGACCGACCTGCCGGTCGAAGCTGAGCTGGAAGGCGTCGTCGGTCGCCGCTCCGTGGTGCGGATACGCCCGTGGCTGCTCGACGAGGACATGGCCGGTGCCGAGGAGGACGCCGACACCGGTCGCTCAGCCACGACGACCGGCGTTGCCCCCCGTGCCCGCCGGCCCCGACGCCTCCGCCGGCGGCGATAGATGGCCGGATCGAGTGCCCGCCGGGCACGGCGTCTCAACCCGGGCAACGACACGGCGGTCAACGACGCGGCGCTCACCGAAGCGGGTACCGACAGGGTGAGCAACCCATCGGGCAGTGGCGACCCGGCCGCCCGCCGGCCCCTGAATCGCACAGCTGCCAGGCGCCCGACGGCGGCGCGCCCGGCGGCCAAGCAACCGGAAGCCGAGCCGCCGGTGGCAAGGCCAGCGGTGTCAAACCGCCCGACCCCTTCCGAGGGGCCCGACGGCCCGTCCGCGCCACCTCCGGCCGCAGGACGGGCGCCGCACGTAACCCGGCTGCTCGAAGCCATCGATCAGCGGGGTGACCGTCCCAGCAAGCTCGCATCCTCCGTGCGGATGCGAGGCAACGAGCCGACGGTGGGCTACGTCATCGGCGCCTTGCAGGTCATCATCCCCGTGGCGTTCCTGACCGTCACCACCGGCAGGGGCGCTCCTCCCCACCCGGCGACGGTGGCTCCCGTCATCGGCCTGGTGCTGGCTCTGTGCATGGCTGCCAGCATCCGGCTGTCCAACCGGATCCTGACGGCCTTTCTGGCTGTCACCTCGACACTGGCCACCACGGCGACCGCAGTTCCCGCCTCCGTGCGTGCCCTCAGCACCGTCGACCTCCTCGCCGGTCTGGGCTTCGCCATGTGGATCACGCTGCGCCAGAGCAAGGCCCGCAACGTCGTCCTCGCCGAGCGGCGCAAGGCCAATCAGGCCGCCCGCAGCGCTGGTGGTCGCAACGTCGGTGGTCGCAACGTCGGTGGTCGCAACGTCGCCCGCAGCGCTGGCGGCCGAAACGCCCGGCTTGATGCCGGCAGTCGCCCGGCCAGCAGCCGGCGCGGTCGCAAGGCGGCCGAGGCCGCCGAACCGGCGGGGCCGCCGCCCAGTGCCCGCTACACACCCCCGAAGAAGCGCCCGTAGACCGCCGGCAGCCGATGCCGCCCGTAGACCGTCGGCGTCCGGCGCCGCCCGAGGTCCGGGCCGTGGTCCCGATCAGCCTCGCTTGGCGACCAGGGCCGAACGGAGGAACCCCAGCAGCTCGGCCCGCCGCCGCACCAGAGAGCGTCCGGTTGGCTCCACCCCCAGGGCCCGCAGCACCTCGACCTCGGTGGCTACTCCGATGACCGTGGAGTAGGCCGAGAGCAGCAACAGGCGGGCGTCGGTCCGCCGCACCTGGCCGGCGGCCATCTCATCCTCGAGGAACGTGGTGGCCCGGGTGATGAACGGGTCCAGCTGTTCCCGCAGCCGGGTGGCGGGCGGCGGCCCGAGACGGCTCGCCTCGCGGAGCAGCCCGAGCAGCTCCGGGCGGCGCCCGGCCAGGCGGAACACCGACCGTACGACGGCCTCGATTCGTCCCCAGCCGGGTCCGGCCGTGACCAGACCGGCTTCGACGACCGCCCCGAGCTCAGCTCCGGCGTTGTCGATCACCGCCTCCAGCAGCACGTCCTTGGAGGCAAAGTGGTAGAGGATCGTCTGTTTGGTGATCCCCAACTCCGACGCCAGGGCGTCGAGTGAGGTGGCGTCGAAACCGGCCGTGCCGAAGGCCCGTAGGGCAGCGTCGATGATCCGCTGGCGGGTGGCCACGGGTGGCGGGACGGTCCGGGTCGGCGGAGTGCCCACCGCGCTGCCGCTGTCAAGCATCGACCGGAGGCTAGCCCGGGGCCTGGGTCCCCAGCCCCGGTCACCTGGAACCTGCGGACAGCGAAGGCTCCTGACCATTTGGTAGACAGGGGGGATGCTCCGCGAAGCCCTGGGAGGAAGGCGCATCGCCATCACCGGCGCCACCGGCTTCCTCGGTACCGCGCTGGTCGAACGGCTGCTGCGCGCTGTCCCCGACGTCGAGGTCGCCGTCCTTGTCCGCCCGGGTCGGCGCAGCGCCGTCGAACGGGTCCGCCGGGAGGTCCTGCGCAACAACTGCTTCGACCGTCTCCGCTCCGAGCTGGGCGACCGTCCATCGTCACCGTCGTTCGACGAGGTGATCGAGCGCCGGCTACTGGTCATGGCCGGTGACATCGGGGCCGAGGGTCTCGGCCTCGACGAAGAGGGGCGTCGGATCCTGGCCGGGGCGACGACGGTGATCCACTCGGCGGCGACGGTCAGCTTCGACTCCCCTCTCGACTCGGCGGTGGAGATCAACCTGCTCGGGCCTTCCCGGGTGGCCGCCACCCTGCTCGACCTCCATGCTCCGGCGGCGGCTGGTGAGGGCACGCCACTTCCCCACCTGGTTGCGGTGTCCACCGCCTATGTTGCGGGCAGCCGCCGGGGCGGTTCACCCGAGGCCCTCCTGAGCGACACGCCCTGGGCGACCGAGGTGGCGTGGAAGCCCGAGGTGGCCGCCGCCCGACAGGCCCGGTCCGGTGCCGACGCCGACAGCCGGGACCCCGAGCGGCTGGACGGGTTCCACCGCGCCGCCCGGGCCGAGCTGGGTGGAGCGGGCGTGCCGTTGCTGGCGGAACGGGCCGAACGCCTGCGGGAGGAATGGGTCAACGACCGGATGGTGCAGCTCGGCAAGGCCCGGGCCCAGGCCCTCGGCTGGCCCGATGCCTACGCGTACACCAAGGCGCTCGGGGAGCGGGCCCTGCTCGCCAACCGGGGGCCGTTGCCGGTGAGCATCGTGCGTCCATCGATCATTGAGTCGGCCCTGGCCGAGCCTGTCCCCGGGTGGATCCGGGGGTTCCGGATGGCCGACCCGGTGGTGATCAGCTACGCCAAGGGACTGCTGAAGGAGTTTCCCGGCATCCCCGAGGGGGTCATCGACGTCATCCCCGTCGATCTGGTGGTGGCCTCGATCCTGGCCGTCGCCGCCCGCGGTCCCCTCGACGAGCCCGATGTGTTCCACGCCGCGTCGGGGGCCCGCAACCCGCTGCGGTACCGCCAGCTGGTGGATCTGATCCGCACCTGGTTCACCGAGCACCCTCTGGCTGACAGCCGGGACCAGCCCATCAACGTGCCCGAGTGGTCGTTCCCCGGGCGCCAGGCGGTGCAGCGCCAGTTGCGCCAGGCCACCCGCGCCCTGGGCGCCACCGAGAAGCTCATGCACAGCCTCCCCCTGCGCGGCAAGCAAGCCGAGCTCTCCTCCCGCCTCGAGGAACGCAAGGAGGAGGCGACCCGGGCCCTCTCGTACGTGGAGCTGTACGGGGCCTACACCGAGACTGAGGCCATCTTCTCGGTGGACCGCCTGATCACCTTGTGGGAGACCTTGGGTCCCGAGGACCAGCGGGACTTCTGCTTCGACCCGGCGGTCATCGACTGGGAGCGGTTCTGCCACGACATCTACCTGCCTTCGGTCGTGGCCCACGCTCGGGTCCGCCTGGCGCCGGGCCCGTCGAGCGGCAAGAGGCGCTCGGCGCACGGCGCCACTGGCCTGTCCCGGGAGGAGCGGGGGCGGAGGGCCGTCCTCTCGCCGGAACGCAACCTGGCCGTGTTCGACCTGGAGAACACCCTGATCGCCTCCAACGTGGTCGACAGCTACTCGTGGCTGGCCACCCGCCACCGAAGCGATGCGGATCGGGTACGTTTCGTGGCCCGCACCCTGTTGGAGGCCCCCCGGCTGCTGAGCCTGGACCGGGTCGACCGGGGCGATTTCCTGCGTTACTTCTACCGTCGCTACGAGGGTGCGCCGGTGGACCGCCTCCGCCACGACGGCTGGGATCTGTTCGCCGACCAGGTGCTGACCAAGTCGTTCCCGGCCGGGATCCGCCGCGTGCGCGAGCACCGGGCGCTCGGTCACCGCACCCTGCTGATCACTGGGGCGCTCGATGTGGTGATCAACCCTCTGCGCCCCCTGTTCGACGATGTGGTCTGCACCAGCTTGGGGGAACGGGCGGGCCGCTTCGACGGTGAGATGGTCGATGCCCCGCCGACCGGTGAGGCTCGGGCCCTGATCATGGCCGACTACGCCCGGCTCCACGATCTCGACCTGGCCGACAGCGTGGCCTATGCCGACTCGGCCAGCGACCTGCCCATGCTCGAGGCGGTCGGTCACCCGGTGGCAGTCAACCCGGAGACCCGCTTGGCGTCGATCGCCCGCAAGCGGGGCTGGCACACCGAGCATTGGCCCAAGGCTCCCGGCGGCCCCCGGCCCCTCCTGCCGATCGGACCCCGACGGTGAGAGCGCTCACCGTCGAACGATCCGTTCCCCGATTCGCCGCCGCCCGGCTGGCGTCGGCGTGGCAGGCGGGCGCCGGCGGCCGGATCGGACCGCTCCGACTGTCCGACATCGATCCTCCCGAGGCGCCCCCCGGGGACTGGCAGCGGATCCGTCCTCGCCTGGCCGGGATCTGCGGGTCGGACCTGAGCACCGTCGACGGTCGCTCGTCGCGGTGGTTCGAGCCGCTGGTGACGTTCCCGTTCGTTCCTGGCCACGAGATCGTCGCCGACGCCGACGACGGGCGCCGGGTTGTCATCCAACCGGTGCTGGCGTGCGCCACCCGGGGCCTCCGTCCCCTCTGCTCTGAGTGCGCCGGGGGCTGGACCAACCGTTGCCACTGCCTGCGGGGCGGCCACCTCCACCCCGGCCTGCAGACCGGCTTCTGTGCTGATGTGGGCGGCGGGTGGTCTACCTCGCTGGTCGCCCATGACAGCCAGATTCACGCCGTACCCGACGGCATGTCCGACGAGGCGGCAGTGATGATCGAACCCACTGCCTGCGGGGTGCATGCGGCGCTGGCCGGCCCCGCCGTCGACGACCAGATGGCGGTCGTCATCGGCGCCGGCACCCTCGGCTTGGTGACGGTCGCCGCTCTGACCCGGTTCCGCCCCGATGTGAGCACCATCATCGTGGTGGCCAAGCATCCCCGGCAGCGCCAGTTGGCGTCCGAGCTGGGAGCTACAGCGGTCGTGGAGCCCGGCGAGCTGCGCCGGGCCGTTCGCCGCCGGAGCGGTACGTGGATGGCCGATGACGGTCAGCTGGCGGGGGGCGCCCCGTTGACCTATGACTGCGTCGGTTCGGCCGCCTCCATCGCCGATGCGATGGCTGTCACGGCGCCCGGCGGCACGGTGGTCCTGGCCGGCATGCCCGGCCGGGTATCGGTCGATCTGACCGCCTTGTGGCAGCGCGAGATCAGCCTGATGGGGGCCTACACCTACGGGCCGGAGGCCAAGGCTGACGGCCGGCACAGCTTCGAGCTGGCCCTCGACCTGGTCACCGCCGCCGGCCTCGGCCGCCTGGTGACCGCCGCCTACAGCCTGGACCGCCACCCTGAAGCCATCGCTCACGCGTCGTCCGCCGGCCGGCGGGGAGCGACGAAGGTGGTCTTCGACCTGCGGGCCGAGAAGAGAAGATAGGAAGGTAGGCAATGCCCCGTCCCGGCTTCGTCCTCGAGGTGGACCGCTCCACCCCTCCGGTCCTCACCTGGCACGGTGAGGGTTTCCGTCTCGAACGCCTGCCCGCCGAGCGGTCCCGGGTCATCTACGCCCCTGAACCGGTCGCTCCTCTTGACGACCCCGATGAGGCTGTCCGCCAGGCGCTGCTCCATCCCCTGGGCGACAGCGCGCCTCTTCCCGACCTGCTCCGTGCGGGGATGCGCCTGACCATCGCCTTCGATGACATCTCGCTGCCCTTGCCACCCATGGAGCGTCCGGACAACCGCCAACGGGTCATCGAGGCGGTCCTCGACCTGGCTGCCACCGCCGGGGTCGACGACGTGGTGCTCATCTGCGCACTGGCCCTGCACCGGCGGATGACCGAGGCCGAGTTGCGACACGCCATCGGCGACCGCGTCTACGACTCGTTCGCCCCCAACGGGACCCTTCTCCAACACGACGCCGAGGATCCCGCCGGCCTGGTCCACCTCGGTCAGACCGATCATGGCGAGGACGTCGAGATCAACCGCCGGGCTGCGGAGTCGGACCTCCTGATCTACGTGAACATCAACCTGGTGGCCATGGACGGTGGCCACAAGAGCGTGGCCACCGGGCTGGCCAGCTACAAGAGCCTCCGCCACCACCACAACGTCCACACCATGCGCCACAGCCGCTCGTTCATGGACCAGGAACGCTCCGAGCTGCACACCTCCAACTGGCGAATGGGCCGCCTGATCGCGGCTAGCGGCGTCAAGGTGTTCCAGATAGAGACCACCCTGAACAACGACGCCTTCCCCGGGCCCATGGCCTTCCTGCAGAAGCGGGAATGGGAGTGGTCGCCGCGTGACCGCCTCAGCTACCTGGGAGTGACCAAGGCCCTGGCCGCCGCCCCGCCCCGGGTGGCTCGGGGCATCTTTCACTCCGTGAAGGCCCCCCACGCCATGACCGGGGTGCTCGGCGGGGAGGTGGAGGCCGTTCATGCCGCCACCACCGAGACCGTGCACCGCCAGCAACTGGTCCCGGTCGAGGGACAGACAGACGTTGCCATCCTCGGCGTGCCGTTCATCTGCCCCTACAACGTCAACTCGATCATGAACCCGATCCTGGTCATGTGCATGGGCCTCGGGTATCTGTTCAACCTGTACCGGGGCAAGCCCATCGTCCGCGCGGGCGGGGTGGCCATCCTCAGTCATCCGACGCCGTGGGCGTTCCACCCGGTCCATCACCCCTCGTACATCGACTTCTTCGAGGAGGTGCTCTCGGAGACGACCGACCCGATCGAGATCGAGAAGACCTACGAGGAGCGCTTCGCCACCGACGAGTGGTACCGCCACCTGTACCGCACCACCCACGCCTACCACGGTGTGCACCCGTTCTACATGTGGTATTGGGGCGCGCATGCTCTGGACCATCTCGGGGACGTGATCATCGTCGGGGGGGACAGGGCCGCCGTCCGCCGCCTCGGGTTCAAGCCGGCATCAACGATGACCGACGCCCTCGAGATCGCCTCCGACACGGTCGGCCGCCACCCGTCGATCACCCACTTCCACTGCCCGCCGATCATGATTGCCGACGTCCAGTAGTGACGCCGGCGGTGGACCCTGAGGACCGCCAGCGCGGCAGGGGCTTGCCCGGCGGGGGTCCGCCCGGCGCCATCCGGCCCGATCGCCGCCTGGCCATCAACGCCGGCCCCTTCAACGTCGGCGCCTTCGCCAAACGGCTGCGGCGCCCGGTGAGGGACTTCCCCTGGGTCGCTCCGTCGTGGCCCACGACCGTGCCCCGGCCTCCCGTCGAGCGCACCCTCGGCGTCCACTATGACACGGCGTGGGCCCGGCGCTACCCCTCCCGCTTCGCCCGACTCCTGCTCACCGAGGCGGTCACCACACCGGTCATGAAGGCCCTGGCCAACCCGACCGTCCTCGGCCTGGACCGCATCGCCCACCTCGATGGCCCGGTGGTCTTCGCGGCCAACCACGCCAGCCATCTCGACACCCCGCTGCTGCTGTCGGTGATCCCCGAGCCGTGGCGGCACCGCACGGTGGTGGCGGCGGGGGCCGACTACTTCTTCGACACCCGGATCAAGGCGGCTGCCTTCTCGCTGGCCATCAATGCCATCCCCATCGAACGAACCAGGGTCAGCCGGGCGTCGGCCAACCAGGCCGCCGTCCTCCTCGATGCCGGGTGGAGCCTGCTCATCTTCCCGGAGGGGGGTCGCAGCCCCGACGGTTGGGCCCAGCCCCACACGCGGGGAGCGGCGTGGCTGGGGGTGCGCACCGGCCTGCCCGTCGTTCCCATCCATGTGGAGGGGACGAGCCGGATCCTGGCCCGTCACGCCAAACGGATCCGTCCCGGCTCAACCCGGGTGTCGTTCGGCAAGCCCCTGCGCAGCGACAGCGGCACCGACGCCCGGCAGCTGGCCGAAGGCGTGGAGCGGGCCGTGACCGCCCTGTCCGACGAGGGTACGACGGACTGGTGGACCGCGACGAAGCGGGCCGCGGCCCGCACCAGCCCGTCGTTGACCGGTCCCCAAGCGGCCGGTTCGTGGCGGCGCAGGTGGGCACTGGGCGACCGGCGGCGCGAGCGCCGACACCCGGGCGACCATCGGCGCTGGCCCGACTCCTGAGTCCTGCCCGGCCGGGCGCCGGCCCCCGCCGGGCGACGCTCCAGGTCTCGGAGCGCCCGAATGTCGGAGGAGCGCCGGGTGTCGGAGGACCCGCCAGCGGCGTGGTCATGCTGGGCCGGGTCAGCTTCTTGGTTCCTTCCCGGCGGCGAATCGGTAGGCCCACCACCCGGCTGCGCCGGCGAGCGGGAGCACGGCCAGCTCCGCCACGGCGCCGACGAATGCCTGATTGATGCCGGCGGGCAGGCCCAGACTGACGTGGGCCAGCTCCTCCTGGGGGAACAGGTGCTGGCCGGCCGAGCCCAAGTCCGTGATCAGTAGGATGACGGCGGAGACGAAGACTGCAGCGGCGGCGCCAGCAATGAGGTAGGACACCAGTTTCACCCTGGGGGCAAGGGACGGCGATGGCGGGGCGAACAGTCGCGTGCCCGCCGCCAGGAGAAGCACGGCCAACAGCAGGGCCAGGGCCCAGCTGAGGTCCCCGACGGCGAAGAAGCGCAGGATCCGGCCCTGGGCCGGCAACCCCGGGAAGTGCTGGAACGCGTCGATGATGTCCGACAACCAGGTAATGGCGAAGGCAGCCAAGATGGCCAGGACGCCGAGCAGCCAGGGGACCCTACTGAGCTCCTTGAGGGCGGACGGCTTGGGCGACGGGGACGGGGCGGTCGGCCCCCACCCTGGAGGCCCCGGCTCTGGGGCCTGGGGGGGCTGGAGGTTCGGTGGCGGGCGGAAGCTCTGACCCGGCGGCGGCCCGGGGTGCGGCGCCGGAGGCGGCACCGGGGGTGGGAAGTCGGGCCGACCCAGACCGCCCTGACCCGCGGGACCAGGCTGGCCCGGCCTCGGCTCGGGTTGATCCCACGGTGGACCGGGCTGGACCGACGGCGGAGAATGCGGCGGTCCGGGAGGCGGGCCCGGCGGGCCGGGGGGAGGGGCAACGTAGCCGGGCGGAGGAGCGCCCGAGGCGCCGGGGCCCAGGTAGGG
>JALYVP010000334.1 GCA_030853185.1 Actinomycetota bacterium
GGCGCGTGGTCGGCAGCGCGTAGCGCATCATCCGGGAGCTGCCGGCGGCCAGCGGTCGCACGGCCAGCTCCACCCCGCTGGCCCCGAGACGGTCGCCGACGGTGACCCCAGGCGAGGGCCAGCGCGAGCCGTTGGTCACCCCGAGCAGCGCCGCCGCGCTCTCGCCGACCACGACCGTCTGCGGCCGGAAGTCGCGCCGCAAGATCAGGCGGGGTCGCCACAGCACGTATCCGGCGGCCGCCACCAAGGCCAGGACGCCCGCCCCGGCGAGGGCGATCAGGATGGGGTAGCCCAGCACCACCCCGAGCGGGTACCCGACGATGACGGCGGTGACCAGCACCCCGCCGGCGGGGGTGAGGACCACCGCCCGGTGACCCGAGGGAGGAGCTGCGCTCGCCACGGGGAGGTCATTCCCCGAATCCGTCATGTCCCGGCCGGGACGCCCACGGAGCCCACGACGCCGTCCACCAGGTCGTCGACTCGCCGCCCCTCCACCTCCGCCTCCGCAGTCAGGATGAGACGATGGCCGATCACCGCCGGCGCCATGGCCTTGACGTCCTGGGGGACCACGTAGGGGCGTCCGTCGGCCACGGCTCGGGACTGGGCGGCGCGCAGCAGGGCCAGCGAGCCCCGCGGGCTCAGACCCAGACGAACCTCGGGCACGTGGCGAGTGGCGGCGGCCAGGGCGACCACGTAGCGAGACACCGCTGGGTCGACGTGCACGTTGGCTGCCACCGTGACCATCTCCGCCGCCTCCGCGGCGCTGAGCACCGGCCGGATGGTCGGCGGGTTGCCGCCGCGCGCCCGCTGGTCCAGGATGGACGCCTCCTCGGTGGCGTCGGGATAGCCGACCCGGATCCGCATCAGGAACCGGTCGAGCTGGGCCTCGGGGAGGCGGTAGGTGCCGTCCAGGTCGATGGGGTTCTGCGTGGCGATGACCAGGAACGGGCGGGGCACGTTGTAGCTGACGGCATCAACCGTCACCTGGCGCTCCTCCATCACCTCCAGCAGAGCCGACTGCGTCTTGGGTGATGCCCGGTTGATCTCGTCGCCGAGCACCAGGTTGGCGAACACCGCACCACGGTGGAACTCGAACTGCTGGCTCCGCTGGTTCCAGATCGACACGCCGGTGATGTCGGAGGGCAGCAGGTCGGGGGTGAACTGCACACGGTGCCACGAGGCGTCGATGGAGGTGGCGAGGGCCTTGGCGATCGACGTCTTGCCCACCCCGGGCACGTCCTCGATCAAGAGATGGCCTTCGGCGAACAGGCAGGCCAGAGCCAGGCGGAGCACGTCCGCCTTGCCGCGGATGACCCTCTCGACATTGGCGAGCAGCGTGTTGTGGCGCTCCGCGAACCACGTGGCGTGACGGGCGGTGATCCCCGATTGGGGGTCGTGCGGCGGCGCCAAGTCGCGCCCGTCCGACCTGTCGCTCATCGGGTCCCCGCCGTGACCCACCCGGGCGAATGACGCATGGTGACACGGTACAGGGCAACCGCCTGGCCGGTCGCCGTGTCCGCCCGACCACCGCTCGGCTGCTCCGCTGAAGACTCACGGCCATGGTGCCGGGGCGGCCTATGGCGGGCAGGCGCCCGCGGTGAGCGGATTGCTGGCTGCGCCCGGAGGTGCCGACGCAGGACTGCTGTTGGTCGTGTTCAGCCACGACGGGAGGGAGTTCGCGGCGCCCAGCTCCACCTTGGCGGCGATGGCCCCCGCCGAGGTCCCTTCCACCATGCTCGGGCCGGGCAGTGGATTCAGGCCCAACGCTGCCGATGCTCCGACCGTGCCCAGGTTGATTCGGTGCTGGACCAGTAGCTGGCTGGCGGTGCTGCCCACCGCCCCGGTCCCCGCCCTGGCCCCGAGAAGAGCAGGAATGCCGCTCCCTTCGGGCAGCAGTCCCGGGACCAACGCACTGCCAAGACCGATCAGGCCGTTGACGGGCATGGCCACCGGGTTGAGCTTCTGGCCCCGCAGCGCCTCGACCGTCGCCGTCCCGGCGGTGCCCGTCAGCCCGCCGATGCCGGCGATCACGGGAGCTGCGGCGCCACCGGTGCCGACGATGAGCGCGATGCTGCCCCCGGCCACCAGCACGGTAGGGACGTACGGGAGTGCGACCTTCGCGGCGTGGACGGCGTCGTTGAAGGACTGGCCGAGGTGCCCGCTGGTCAGATCGTCGAAGAAGTTGCCCCCGCCTGACGGATGGGGCTGCGGGCGGGGGATCGGCTGGGTGACGTAGTTGTCGAGCGCTTGGACGGCCCCGGCGTTGTGCGTCTTTGCCGCGGTCATCAAGTAGCCGAGCAGGGGAACGCCCTTGGGGCTGCCGGCGATCGTTGGCACCTCCAGCAGGCTGGTCAGCTCGCTGCGCAGGGTGGCCACCGCGAACGGCGAATCGCCGAGGGGGTTGGAGGTGAAGAGGGGCGACGTCAACGTCAGGGCGGGCAGGGCGCGCTCGGCGATCTGGGCCTCGCTCTGGCACAGCGCCGTCAGCTGGGCCAGGACTGTCCGGCGGTGCTGCTCCGCATCGTCGAAGCGCTGCTGGGCGATGTGGAACGCCTGGCGGTCCAGGTCGACCTGGTGCTGGGCCCGCTGCACCGCCTGTTGAGCGGCGATCTGGGCCGCCACCTGGGCCGGGGTCGGGGGACCCGGCACGCCGATGGTGAGCGACGGGCCGAATGCTGACGGCCCGGGCGACCCCGCGGCCGGCACGGCGGCATTGGCCACCTCGAGTTGCAGCTGGGCCTGACCGAGCGCCTGCTCGGACTGTGACAGCGCCTGGGCCGCCCTCTGTTCGGTCCTCTCGGCTTCCTGGGCCTTTTCGATGGCGTCGGCGACGCGTGGGAGGAAGGACGCCACCCGGTCATAGGCCTCGGCCAGGGCCGCCGAGGCGGCCTGCAGCTGCGACACGTTGCTCCGCATCCGGTCGCCGGCAGGGCCGGTGAAGACAGACGGGTGGATCGTCGAGCAGGCCTGGGCGAAACCGACAGTCTGGCCGTGGACCGTTGCGGCTGTCGTCCCCAAGGATTGAGAGAGGGTGCGGACGCCGCCGGGGTCGCCGGTCACCTGGGCCATCACCCGCCGGCTCCGTGGAATCCGACCACGTAACCGGTCAGGGCCGATGCATTCTTGGAGGCGGCGTCGGCCAGCGACGACGCGTGGCGATCCATGGCGGCGGCGAAGTCGCTGAGCGCTCCCTCTGCCCCGCCGTCGCCCACCGAGGGGATGGGCGCGGGCCCGCCACGGCCGGCGCCGACCGCCCCGGCCAACTCGTTGGCGGCGCTTCCGAGCGCTCCGAGATCGGCGGCGATCAAGAGTCCCATGCCACGGTTGTACCGCCGGCCCCCGCCGTGGTCCATAGGAAGGGGTTCCGAGAAGGCCAGCGGTTGGGAAGGGGTCACCATTGCTGCACGCGGAGCCTCATCCCAGGATGTGCGTGTGAGTGGACTGCTGATCGTCGCCAACCTCGACGCCTATGGT
>JALYVP010000071.1 GCA_030853185.1 Actinomycetota bacterium
GCTCAGGCTCAGGTCGAGAGGAAGGTCGAAGCGGTGCCGGCGGCCGGCGAAGTACTCCTCGAGTTGGCCGGCGGTCTCGTCGAGCCGCCTGGGGGCCTTGAGGATGCGAGGGCTGACCCTGGCGGCCAGACCCTCCAGGATGGCGTCCAGGCCCTCGCTGTCGTACGCGACGCGCACCAGGCCGGTCGGGGTGGCAGCCAAGAGAAGTGTGCCGACCGGCGTATCGAGGGTCCGGTAGGCGACGTCGAGGATGCCGGCCGCCTCGGCGTTGCCCGTCAGGCGGTGCCGTAGGGCTCGCAGGTCGGCGGGACTGGCTTCGGCCGCCCCTGCGAACAGGTTGGCAGCGTCTTCCTGTAGTTGGTGGTTGTCGCGGTTTCCGGTAGTCATTGGACGCTCTCTCGTGCTCTGCGAAGGGTGGCGACACCGTCGGCGGCCGCCCGGCGGGCCGCCTCGACGCTGCCGCCGATGATGGAGGCCACCTCGCGGTAGGGAAGACCCGCCAGGTGGTGGTACACCACGGCGTACCGCTGCTTGTCGGGAAGAAGGGCTAAGGACCGGGAGAGATCCATGTCCCGGTCAACGATCCCCGTGCTCTGGGATGGGATCTCGGCCATCGGGACAACTCGAGCGGAACGGCGGATCATGTCGATTGCCTTGCGGTGAGCGATGGTGACCAGCCAGGCCTCGACGTTGGCGTCCAACGGCAGTTGCGGGTACGCCCGCAAGGCGGCCAGGAACGTCTCGGACCAGGCGTCGTCAGCATCGACGGGTCCCAGCACCGCCCGGGCCACACGGAGGACGGTCGGGCCGTGCTGGGAGACCACCTTCTCAAACGGTTGCTTGACGGTCACAAGGAGAAGACGCCTGAGCGGCGCCAAACGTGAGGCGACGACAGCAAGACAGTCTGTTTGGATCTGAAGGGTTTTGTGACGATCGCTTCTCAGGGTTCTCCGCGCGAAGGGATGAAACCGAGCTGCTTCAACACGGTCACCCCATCGTCGAGGCCAAGCTCCTCGGTGACGAGGCCATTCTCCACCTTGAGCACCGTGATGCCGGTGAAGTGCACCTTCTTGCCCGTGTTCGTCGGCAGCGAGCCGAGGGGGATGTCATCAAATGCGGCGCCGGTTTGCGTTCCGCCGCCCTCCCATTGGCCGATCACGTAGTCGCCCTCTCCGATCAGCTCGGCCGTTCCTGCGAAGCTCAGGTCCGGGAACGCCGCCCGGAACTTGGTGGCGAACGCCCGGACCTGGGCGCGGCCTCGGCACGGGGCATGCATCGAATACTCGAAGCGGCTGTCGGGAGCGGCCAGTTCGTCAATGACCTCCGGGTTGAACGTGTCACCCCAGAACTCCGTGAACCAGCGACCTACGACAGCCTTGTTTTCCGCAACGGACACGATCTTTCCTCCATGGCTTAGGTGGCTGGAACCGAGTGGTCCACCGCCGCGATGCAGACGACCGCCGGCCGGAATGTGAGGTCGCACGTTGGCATTCGCGGAGAGATTGTGCATCCTGGCCCGCCGTTCTCGGCGCAGATCACTCATCAAGTCAAGATGGCGCGGGGTCCTGAGCGTGACCGGTGAATGCGCCTGGCATTTTCTCCTAGGCTGCGGACGACCGTAACGGAACCTCATCACGACGCTGCCCCCGTCCACCTTCCACCCGCGGTTATGGCGGCGTGGTCCGGGCCGGCATCGGTTTGACGGTCAATACCTCATTGGTTCTCCTCACTTGACCAGGGCAGCGATTCGGGTTCGTTCCAGCCGATCCCGTCGTTCGAGGCCCTCCCCGGATGGGATCGTGGCGTGAACCCACCACTGCTTACCCCCGCCGGCGCCTGGGGTCGACCGGCGATGGCAACCCCGCGTCGCGGCGGTTGCCGTTCTCCGATCTCCTGACGCACCGGCGTTCGCCGTCCAACACCCTTCAGGGCGCCGGCGACGCCGGTACCGGCGGCGCGATGAAGCAGGTCCGCCCACCCTCGAGACACGACCTGGCGGACCTGGCCGCCCTCCGCCAAGGTGGACCGCCATCTGCTGAGGGACGCGCTCTTGCCGTGCCTCAACGGGCCTCGGAGCCCGGCGCCGCTGACCCTCACCCGCATGTTCCCGTACGCACGACTACCCCGAGGTTCACTATCCCCAGCCGATGGCGCCCAGGCCCTTTGCCACCAGGGTCCGGCTCACCTGGAGCGAGGAGCTGGCCAGGGCCGACGTGAGGTCAGCCACGGTCGCGCCGGTGACCAAGACGGGCAGAATGACGGCCTGGGTCATCAGAGGCGGGCTGCCGAGAGCGGGCACGGCGTCTGCCAGTGCGGCCACCACCTCGGCGGAGGGGCGGTCGTGGGCGCCGCCGACCATCGGTGGCGGCACGGCATCACTGCTCTCGAGAGCGGCCTGTCGGTTCGGTTGGGTCATCGGGAACTCGCCTCCGTAGAGATGTACGGACGAGGGGGGGCCGGTGCCCCGCGGCGGTCATCATGGTCTTAATTGGAGAGGGTCCACGGCTCCTGGGGGTTCGGCGCGTCCAGTCCAGACACCTCAGCCCATCTCCGAGGCTAGGGGCGGGGCGAGCCGAGGTCAACCCACTGACAGCATCAACGGGGCCAGATGCTCGAGGCTTCGCCGGCCGCTGGTAGGTAGCTACTAGCCTCGGGCGAAGGTCCCACGCCCTCGGCGTGTTCGCGCAGGGTCACCGCCGGGTCCTGGCCTGGCTGGAGGCCGAAGCCGCAATACATCGAGATGCCGAAGTCGGGGAGGTGGCGCGCTGCCGTTGCCGGCCGTCCTGAGGCCATCGATCCCGTTCAGGGGCAGCACGATGCCAAGGAAGACTCGGGGCCCCGCCAGCTGGAACCAATCCACGGGGCGGCCGGACACCTCCACCGCTGCGTTGGTTATGACGATCAGATCCATGTCCCTGGCCTCGAACATCGGCCACTCACGAAACGTCCCGTAGCAGAAGTGGTAACCGAGTAGCACGTCCTCGGGCACCAGGGGCGAGAGCCGTGAGGTAGGGCCGATGAAACGCTCCCAGGCGCCGGCGGCGGTCCACGCCAGGACACCCTCGAGATCGAGGACCTCGTAGCAGACGTCCCACTGGATGGCGAGATCTTCGGCCGGGATCGCCCTAATGAGCTGCTCGATGCCCCTTCGGACCACGTCCTTGTAGGCGGCCTCGACCAATGACGCCACCGCCTCGTCGATGCGGTTCCAGTGGTCGAAGTTGGGTCGTACTCGAAAGGAGGGAGCGTCGTAGGCATGGCGGGGAATGCCGTCCGGCGAAGACGGTTGCGACATCAGCTCCAGGTCCGGGTGAGGGTGGAAGAGCTGGTTCCGCTCGTAACCCAACCCAGGCCGCCCTCGGCCCGGTCTCCCCGTCAGGCAGGGCGAACACCAGGTCGATCAACAGCTGCCCCCCACCTCGAAACTCCGGTTCCGTCGAGGCTGCTGGGAGGCTTCCGACCAGCAGGACGTCACTCGTTACCCTCGGAGCCATCGGGTCACCATACCGAGCGACGCCCGATCGTCCATCGCCGACCGGCGCGCCTGCTGTTCTGGAGCGGCGTCGGGGCTGTTACGGGCCGGCGGCCGCCGGCGCGGAATCGCGACCGAGCGGCGCGCTGCGGCTTCGCGTCCCGGTCCGTCCGGCTTGGGTGGCCGGGGACTTGGCCACCGGTGCCGTCGGCGGGTCAAGGGTGGCGAGGAGCAGGTTCGCGTAGGTCTCGATGCCGGCCAGGCGAGGATGGATGTCGTCGGGGCCGAGCAACGACGGGTTGCTGTTGGCTACGGAGTACCAGTCGAAGAGCTTGGTTCCGGGATGGGACGCCACCCCTTGGGTCAGCACGCTGTTGGTGCTCGACACCCAGGAACGGTCGTCATAGGTCGTGATGAAGATGATGTTTGGTATGCCGGCGGCCAGGGCCGCGATCTGGTCGAACATGGCGGTGGTCATGGGCCCGTTGGTCCCGAGCCCGATGACGAGGGTGCGGTAATGGGGTAGCCGGCCGCTGCCCTTGTAGGCCCGGAGCCGGTCGATGCCCTGGTCGACGTGACGGTCGACGGCGGCGTCCACCGTGAGCTGGGCGCCGAAACGGTTCTGGAGGGCGCCGCTGCATCCCAGCATCACGGAGTCGCCGATGGCGAGCACCGGTTCGTAATCGCTCAAGGGCAGGGGCGGCCCGGGCGGGGCAGGGGGCACGCTCCTTGGTGAGGTCGGGCTGGACACCTTCGACGTCAGCTTGAGGCGGCTGGCGGCGGTGGAGCCTTGAGCGAGGAGACCCGTCGGCTTGGGAGCAGGAGCGTTCATGGTGACCATGGTCAGGACGATGAGAAAGACGCCCGGCCCGACGATCCACGCCTCTCGCCAGCGGGAGCGTTCGTAGCGGGCGGCCAGCCAGACCCGGGCTCGGCCGCTACGGATCGGCTCCTCGACGAGGCGGTAGGACAACTCGGCGGCCGTCAGGATGAGCGCAACCTGTACGACGAAAAGCCCGAATCCTCCGAACGGCATGTCGGTACGGGCTCGCATGAGCTGCTGGACCGGCCAGTGCCACAAGTAGATGGCATACGAGCGGGTCCCGACCCAGCGCATCGGCTGGCGGGCCAGCGCGGAGGACCACAGCGAGGCGGGACTGGTGGCGGCGATGACGAGGGCTACTGCCGCCAGGTCCACCAGGAGGAACCCGCCCCGATAGGTCGCCGACTGATAGTCGTTGAGGTTGAACACCAGCCAACCCAGAGCTCCCACCCCGACCGCGCCGAGGATGTTGAACCCGATCTGCCAGGAGCGGGATCGCAGGAGGGCCAAGCGGGCGTACGGCAGGGCCAGAGCCAGCGTGCACCCGATGAGGAGGCCCTGGGCATGGGTGTCGGTGCCGAAGTACACCCGAGACGGGTCCGTCCCATTGGGCTGGAAGAGGACCGCCATGAGCGCGGTGGAGCCGAGAGCGGCGACGGCGGTGCCGACCGCGATGCGGCCGGGTCGCTTGACTCTCGGCAGGAGCAGGGTCAGGGCCAGCGGCCACAGGACGTAGAACTGCTCTTCAATGGCAAGCGACCAGAGGTGAAGGACCAACGAGGGTCGCCCTGAGGCCTGGAAGTAGCTGACCTTGTGGAAGACGAACCACCAGTTGGTGACATAGAAGAGGGCGGCTGGCACGTCGGTCCGCAGCCGGGAGAGGGCATCGGGTGCACACACGGCGCTGACGAGGACCACCACGACCAGCAAGGTGACGACGGCGGGAAGGAGCCGTCTGGCGCGCCGCCACCAGAAACCGACCAGATCGATGTGGCCGGCCTGTTCCCATTGGTGCACCACGATCCCGGTGATGAGGAACCCTGAGATCACGAAGAAGATGTCGACGCCGAAGAAGCCGCCCGGAAGCCATGACGGGCTGAAGTGGTAAACGACCACGGCCACAACAGCCAAGGCGCGGATGCCGTCGAGGCCGACCATGCGCCCGGCGACGGCGATCGGGGCCGGAGGCTCCTCGGATGCGGCCGGAGCTTGTGGGTCCATCTCGTCGGTTACCGTCAGCACCGCCCAGCACCCTCCTTGCCGCGCAGGCGCGACGTCGACCCGACCAACCCCAGCGTTGCGAACCTCGGGCGTTGCCCTAGACCGTCACGATCTCCAACCCAGACTGATGTTATCCGCGCGGCGGGCACCGATCATGCCATCCCCCGGCAGATGATCGGCGGACCAGCTCCAGTGACGGCGGCGTCCACATAGATCCGGGTGCTGTCGAGGATGGGAATGCCTCAGACCGTCTTGTCTGTCGTCCGCCAGCTTGATGGGATCCGTGCCTCCCAGGATCACGCCTTCGATCCGGTGGCGTTCCTTCAGCTCGATCCCGGCCGGCGAAGAACAGGGCCTGATAGCAACGCCCCAGCGAGCAGCGCGAGCCAGGCGGTCCAGGTTCGCCGGTTTCGATCGTCGATTCCGGCCCGATGCCGCTGATGATCCCCAGGGTCCGTTGATCCCCACCATCCGTTGGATCCCGGAACGGTATCGGAGCGAATCATCGCTCTTGCGCCAATCCGAGCGCTTGTGCTCCGGTCGTACCGGCCGTCCGGTTAGCTCGTGGTCGCTGGGCTCCTCGTAAGGTGACGACGCATCGCAGTCGTCAGGAGGACGGAATGCACGTCGTAGCGTTCGCCCCGGTGTCGGGGCATCACCTCATCGCCTGGCTCTTCATCGGCCTCGTCGCCGGCGCCCTGGCCGGGATCGTCGTACGGGGAGGTGGGCTCGGCTTTGTTCGCGACATCATCGTCGGTCTCATCGGCGCCGTCATCGGCGGACTGATCCTCCACGCCGCACGCGGGGGTTCCCACACCGTGGTCAAGCTGTGGCAAGAGATCGTGGTGGCCTTCGTCGGGGCGGTCATCCTCCTCCTCGTCATCAGGGTCTTCACCCGAGGTGGCCGGACCCGCGCCCGGCGGTGACGGCCGGGACCGACCCCGGGGCCTGAGTGCGGTAGGCGCAAGCGGGCCAGTGGGTCGACGCGCTACGGGTCGAGGTCGGGGGAAGGGACCGACCGGTCCTGACGCCGCAGACTGACCCGGTTCTGGCGCCGCAGATTGAACTGAATGTACCGCTCGATTCCGAGCCGCGAACCCGATGTGCCGCCTGGCGGTACGGCCGGTTCACACTTGCGCGAAACCGACACATTCGGTTCATGCCGCACCGCGGTGACCGGCCGCGCCGAGATCCGGGGCCAGGGCCGCCGCACGGACGTGACGAATGTCATGGGCAAGGTCGCCCACTTATCCGTGAGGCTCACCTACTGTCATCGGCTGAGATACAGCAGGTGCCCGGGCGACAGTCCTAGAGACCGCCAGAGGGACCACCCGGCCCGCTTCGCTCCTCGCCTTGCGAGCGCTGCCCGGGCCGGTTCCCCGCTCACTCTCTGCATCGGAGGCGCGCCGAACCAGCGCGCCAACACTCCGAGCGGATCCCGGTCATCCGACCGTGTCACCCGAGCAGTTCAGACAACCCGGAGGTAGCTGTTGGATTCATCGGTCGGTCGTGCCCAACGTTGCACGCTCGTCTGCACCGCAAGACCCCATCCGCCGTACCCACCCGGGCCCCGCAGGTAGCGGAGACGGCTCGGGCGAGCACTCCGAAGGAGTCCCATGTTGCGTCATCGAGTTACCAAGATCGTCGTACCCCTCGGCCTGGCGGCCGGCGCCGCCTTATCGGCCATGAGCCTGTCCGCACCTGCGGCGTCGGCCGCAACCCCGTCCTCCTACACCGTGGCCTCCGGCGACACGCTGGCGGCCATCGCCCCCCTGCTGGGCACCACCTGGCCCGCTCTGGCCTCCTACAACCACCTGGCCAACCCGAATAAGATCCAGGCGGGCGAGGTTCTGCAGGCTCCGCCGGTCGGCTACAGCGCCGCCACCCCGTCGGCGCAGACCGCCTCGCCCGAGGCGCAGACCACGACGCATGAGCCCTCGTCGAACTCCGCCTCTCCGACTCGGTCCAGCTCGGGCCATCCGAGCAGCTCGGCGTCGGGATCGACCGCCAGCTGCATCAGGGCCAGCGAGAACGGCGGGTCCTACGGCCGGTCGGGCAACGCCACCCACTTCGGTGCCTACCAGTTCGACCGCCAGACGTGGGCGGCCCACGGCGGCAATCCGGCTGACTGGGGCTCGGCGTCGGCCGCAGAGCAGGACCAGGTGTTTGCCAACACGGTCGCTTCCTCCGGCTACTCCGCATGGACGCCCTACGACGGCTGCTAGCAACGAGCCCTGCGGGCTGGCAACGGGCCCAGCGGACGCGCGACGGGCCCCGCAGACGCGCAACGGGCCCCGCGGAAGCGCAACAGGCCCTGCGGGACAGCCACAGTGACCAGTCGCTGCCCGGCCGGGAAAGGAGCCTCCTTTGCCAAGGAGGTTCCGCCCGGCCGGGTTCCCCCGGTGGCCGTGGCATCGCCGCGGAGCGGGTAGCCTCCGGAGGCATCGGTGGATCAGGACGACCAGGACGACCGACCCGGATCAGGGCGGCGGCGCGTCGTAATCATCGGCTCAGGCTTCGGGGGTCTGTTCTGGGCGGCCGGTGTCGCCGGGTTCTCGTTGGGCGCCCGACTGGCGGAACAGTCCGGTGGGGGCCTGGACTCCGTCGGGCGGGTCCGCGTGCGGCCGGATCTGACCCTTCCGGGCCACCCTGAGGTGTTCGTCGTCGGCGACATGATCAGCCTCGACGGGCTCCCCGGGGTGGCCCAGGTCGCCATCCAGGGGGGCCGGTACGCGGCCAATCAGATCACGCGAGAGGTCGGCTGCCGAGGTCCGCAGGGGCCGTTCCGCTATCACGACAAGGGCAGCATGGCCGCCGTTTCCCGCTTCGATGCCGTCGTCAGCCTAAGGCGGTTCCAGTTCACCGGGTTCATCGCCTGGCTGATGTGGCTGGCCTGCATCTCTTCTACATCATCGGCTTCAAGAAGCGCATCACCACCCTGCTGTTCTGGACCATCAGCTTCCTGGGACGGGGCCGCCCGGAGCGGGCGGTGACCGAGCAGCAGGTGCTGGCCAGGACCGCCCTGCAACGAACGGGCACCGAGGGGGCAACAGGGGTGACCGACGCTAGGGAGCCGACCGGGGCGAAGGGCGAAAGCGCGGACCCTTCCTGACGGCCAGTGGTGGGGGCACGACGACCTCGCTCGCCGCCAGCGGCAAGACGGGTGGCACGGCCACAAGGTGCATGGTCGACCAGCTGCGGCGCTGGGTCGGCCACGGCCCCGCACCGGGGTACCGCGGCAGAGCGTGGGTACATCAGGTCCATGAGCAATCAACTTGACGGCAAGAACATAGCGTTCCTGGTTGCCAACTCCGGCGTCGAACAGGTGGAGTTGACCGCGCCCTGGGAGGCCGTGAAGGACGCCGGGGGCCAGCCGACCCTCATCGCCCCCGAGGCCAGTACCGTCCAGGCGTTCAACAACGACGTGGAGACCGCTGACCGCTTCGCCGCCGACGTGGCTGTCTCCGACACCTCGGCCGGCGACTACGACGCGCTGATCCTGCCGGGCGGGACGACCAACCCGGACGCGTTGCGGATCGTCCCCGCGGCGGTGAATCTGGTCAAGGCCTTCGTGGCCACACCGAAACCGATCGCCGCCATCTGTCACGGGCCGTGGTCCCTCGTTGAGGCCGGAGTCGTCGGTGGCAAGACGCTCACCAGCCGGCCGAGCTTGCAGACCGACATTCGCAACGCCGGCGGGACCTGGGTCGACGAGAAGGTCTTCGTGTGTCCCTGCAACGGTTGGACGTTGGTCAGCAGCCGCAAGCCTGACGACCTCGGTGCCTTCTGCAAGGCTCTGGTCGAGCAGTTCGCCGGGGCCTGAACCCGACGGGAGCCTTGGGATCAGCCGTCAGGATTTGGCGCTCATGGCGCCAGGGGTGAGCCGTCGGCCTTCGATCTGGGCCCCGATGTCCTCCAGGCGCAGCCCCTTGGTTTCAGGCACGCGACGCCAGAAGTAGAACACCGCCACCAGGCTGAGGAAGCCGAACAGGAAGAACGTGCCGGCGTCGGTGATAGCGCTGAGCAGGGTCAGGAAGGAGATGGTCACCACGAAGTTGGCGGCCCAGTTGGCGAAGGTGGCAACACTCATCGCTGGGGCCCGGACCCGCACCGGGTAGATCTCGCTGATCAGCAGCCAGAACACCGGACCCAGCCCGATGGCAAACGACCCGGTGTAGAAGAACAGGAAGACGATGGTGACGATTGCCGCGGTTCCGGTCAGGTGCGAGCCGCCGACTTGGAAGGTCACCGCGATGGCGAACAGGGCGAGCGCCATGCCGCACGTCCCGGAGATGAGCAGGGTCCGGCGGCCGACCCGGTCGAGGAGCCGGATGGCAACGAGAGTCATACCGACGTTGATGCCCCCGTTGATCACATTGGCCAGCAGCGCCGATGACGACCCCAGCCCGGCATTGTTCAACAGGGTGGGGGCGTAGTAGATGATGGTGTTGATCCCGGTGACCTGTTGGAAGACGGCCAGCAGCACCCCGAGGGTGAGCGCCCCGCGCAGCCGGGGACTGAGGAGCTCCTTGACGCTGACGTTCTGGCGCTGCATCCCCTCCTTCATGCTGGCCAGCTCTACGTCGACGTTACCCTGGTGGCGCAGGCGGGAGAGCACCCGGCGGGCATCGTCTTCCCGCTCGTGGGTCACCAGCCACTCCGGGCTCTCGGCTTGGGTCAGCATGCCGACGAAGAGCATGATCGCCGGAATGGCCGCCAGACCGAACATCAGTCGCCAGTCGCGTGACGAGGCCAGGCCGTAGTCGGTGAGGTAGGAGACGAGGATGCCGGAGGTGATGGCGAGCTGGTTGAAGCTGACGAGTGCCCCTCGATACCTGGGCGGGGCGGCCTCGCCGATGTACATCGGTACCACCATCGACGCCGATCCCACGGCGAGACCGATGACGATCCGGGCCGTCAGGAGGACGCCAAACACGGGTGAGGATGCGGCACCGAGGACCCCCACCACGAAGATGGCTGCAGTCACGAGGATCGTCGGCCGCCGCCCGATCCGGTCGGCCACCCGGCCCGCCCCGATCGCCCCGATCGCAGCCCCCACCAGCAGGAGGCTGGTGACCAGTTCCTTCTGGAACGATGTGATGTGGTGGAAGTCGTCCTTCAAGAACAGGAGGGCACCCGAGACCACCCCGGTGTCGTAGCCGAACAGCAAGCCCCCCAGGGCGGTGATAGCCGCGGTCCACACCACTGCTCGCCCCGGCCCACCGGCCTCAGCCAGATCTGCCTGCGCCCCTGTGCTGTCCGGACCGCCAGGACTATCGACCATTTGCAGAACCCTAACCCCGACCCCCGCCTAAAGACAATGGGCCGCAGAGACAATGGACCGCAGACAATGGGGCCTCAAGTGTCCTCAAAAGGACAATTGTTTTCGGCGGCGGGCGACCCGGGTCGAGAGGACAAGGAGGCGCCGAGCGCCCGAGCCGTCACCGGTGGCGAACCAGGTCGGCAGCCCCGATGAGCCCCGCCTCGGGACCGAGCCCGGCGATGCGAACGTCGGCGGTCGGGCGGTGTCCCCGGCCGGTGAGGTGCCGGCGAAAGGTGACCTCCGTCGGCGCCAGCAGCACATCGCCGGCGGCGGATACCCCACCGGCGATGACGAACACGCCCGGGTCGAGGATGGCCGCCAGTTGGGCGATGCCCCGGCCCAGCCACTTGCCCAGCTCGTCGAAGCACTGCAGCGCCACCACGTCCCCGGCCCGGGCCGCGGTCGTGACCATCTCGCCGGTGATGTTCTCAGCCCGGCCACCGGCGAGCTCCAGCAGGTCCGCCGCCAGCGCGGGGGAGACGATGGCCTGCTCCCGGGCCTCCTGGACGAGGGCCCGGCCACTGCCGTACTGCTCCCAACACCCCTGCAGGCCGCAACCGCAGCGGCGCCCGTCCGGGACGACGTTGAGGTGGCCGACCTCGGCGGCGACGCCATAGCGACCCCGCAGCAGCTTCCCGTCCAGCACGATGCCGCCACCGATGCCCGTCCCGACCGTGAGCACAACGGCGTGGGACTGGTCGCGGGCGGCACCGAAACGGGCCTCCGCCCAGGCGGCGGCGTTGGCGTCGTTCTCGACCACGACCGGCAGGCCCAGCAGGCCCTCCAGCTCGGCCCGGAGATGCTCATCGCGCCAAGCCAGGTTGGGGGCGAACATGACGGTCGACCTCTTCTCGTCGACGAAACCAGCGGCGCCGAGGCCGACCCCCACGCAGACGTACGTGCTGGTCAGCTCGCGGACGGCGTCCGCGATCGCTTCCAGAGTCTTCCCCGGGTCGTCTGCCGGCGTGTGCCGGCGGGTGCTGGCGACGATCGTCCCGTGCCGGTCCACCACGCCGGCGGCGATCTTTGTGCCGCCGATGTCGACGCCGATCACCGAGCCCCGGCCGGCCGGGCCGTGCTCGGCGGGCAGCTCCCGAACCCCCCGGACCGGCGTGCTCATGAGGTCCGCCGGGCCAGCTGGTGGCGGGCCAGGAGGGCCACGTCGACCTGGTCGAGGGAGGTGACGACGAGGTCGGCCCCGGCGGCGGAGAGGGCGGCCTCGTCGCGGGCGCGGGCCACCCCCACCGCCGCGATGGCGCCGGCCTTCGCCGCCTCCACCCCGCTGGTCGCGTCTTCGACGACGAAGCAGCGCTCGGGCGCCAGGGCCAGCTCGGATGCCGCGGTCAGGAAGATCTCGGGGTGGGGCTTGCCCTGGGCGAAGTCGCGTCCCGAGATGTCGACGTCGAAGAAGTCGAGCAGGCTCAGTCCGGGGCGCAGGAAGTCGTAGGTCAGGCCCTCTTGTTCGGCGAAGGTGTCCAGCCGGATCTGGCGCAGGAACAGCCCGGCGTTCTTTGACGACGACGCCGCCGCCGTGCGGATGCCGGCGGCCCGGACAGCCAGAGCGAAGCGCAACGCGTCCGGGTAGGCCTCGAACTCCCCGGCCTCGATCAACCTGACCACCAGGTTCTGCTTGCGGGTCGCGTAGGTCTCGACGTGGGACTGCGGGTCAGGGACCCCGAAGTACTCGAGCGCGGCCAGCGCCCCGCTCATTCGCGGCTTGCCGGACATCACCTGCTGGTACACCTGCGGGGTCAGGGACTCGGCCGACCACGTTGTGCGGTCCCGGATCCCGGACCACTCGTTCTCCATCAGCTCCTGGAGCGAGTCTCGCCAGGCCCGCTCGTGGGGCGAGTCGACGAGGACCCCGTCGACGTCGAAGATGCCTCCGGCGAATCCTTCTGTGGGCATTGCCGCTCTCTCGATCTCAGTTGGGCGGATCTCTGTTCGGATCGTCGCACTCTCCGCCAAGAGTGTGCCCTACGGGAGCGGCGGGCCGGAGG
>JALYVP010000335.1 GCA_030853185.1 Actinomycetota bacterium
CGTCCTGCTGTTCCGCTACGTGTTCGGGGGGGCCATACCGGTCAAGGCACACGGCGGCTATGTCAACTACCTCATGCCCGGCATCATCGGGCAGAGCGCGGCGTTCGCCTCATTCTCCACCGCCATCTCCCTGGCCAGGGAGATGCAGCGGGGCGTCATTGACCGGTTCCGATCGATGCCCATGGCCCGCTCGGCCGTGCTGCTCGGGCGCCTCGTAGCCGACACGGTCCGCCTGACCATCACCGTGGTGATCATCACCGCCGTCGGGTACGCCGTCGGTTTCCGCTTCGAGAACGGCGTGGTCCCCGCCATCGCCATGATGGTCCTCGGGGTCATCTTCGGGGTGGTCGTGTGCTGCGTGTCGGCCTACATCGCCCTGGCCCTGCGCGACGAGGAAGCCGTCGGCTCCTTCGGCCTCATCTGGCTGTTCCCCCTGACATTCGTATCGGCGGCCTTCGTCCAGGTCAGCTCCATGCCGGGCTGGCTCCAGGCGTTCGCCAAGAATCAGCCGGTCACGATCGTCATCGAGGAGATGCGCTCCCTGGCCCTGGGCGGCCCCCTCGTCCTGCACGCCTGGCAGTCGGCCGTGTGGCTGGCCGCCACCGTGGCCGTGTTCGTGCCGCTCTCGGTGCGGGCCTACCGCCGGGGCTGAGACCGATCAGGCACCGGGGACAAGGGCGGCCAGGTAGGCCATCATCCGGTTCGTGAGGGCCGACATCACGGCCATGTCGTCGGTGGCGGTGCTGGGGACGGTGCGCAGGACGTCCGCTACGGGCAGATCCGGTAGGCAACGGGTGGCGAGGGCGCAGATCAGCTCGGCTGCCTCCCGGACCAGGCTGGGGTCCACCCCCCAGATCATCTCGAAGAAACGATCACGGTCGGCCACGCCGCTCTGACCGGGTAGCTCCCGCGCCGAGAGGCAGGCCGAGTACCGAGACCCGTACCATACGACGAACCACTCCCGGCAGAGGGGATCGGCGGCGCCGATGGGTACCTCGATGGGACGATCGGCGAGCGTCGCCGGCGCGTCGAAGTCGGCGAAGGCCAGGGCCATCGTGGCGCTCCTCGCCAGGTCCGCCCACCGGTCCTGGGCCCGGCGGTAGTGGTCCTGGCGTTGGAACCCCGCCGCCACCAGGAGCGGGCTCTCGGCCCGGTTGTCACCCTCATCCTCGATGGCATGGCTCAGCGCCGCCAGGCCCCGCTTGGTGAAACGGTGGACCGGCAGGTCTGGCCGCTGGCGGCGGAGGCCGGCGTGGACGGAGCCGTGACCGTGGTCTGAGCCGGCCCGGGCCCGTTCGATGGCGACCGGCAACGCCAGCCCCGCGGCTCGGTCGGCGACGACCTGGCGCACCAGGTCGATCACGGAGGCGGCGTAGCACCGCTGGTAGCCATGACCAACCATGGGATCCAGCGACTGCTCGACGACCATCGTCGGGTCGAGACCCTCATAGCCGAGGTGTCGGACCCCGCCGTCGACCGCGGGTGGACCATCCGCACCCTGGTGGAGACCCTGTCCCGCCACGATGCGGTCGAGATCGAGGTCCTCTACCCGGTGCTGCGAGTTGACGTCGGCGGCGGGGAGGCCCTGACCGACGAGGCCGAAGCCCAACACCAGGCGATCGACCTCCTGCTCTCCAAGATTGACCGCCGATCCCTGAGCGATCCAGCGGTGGGTGAACTGTTCGCCGAGCTCGTCGCCCAGGTCGGGGCCCACGTCCGCCACGAGGAAGAGGTGGTGTTCCCCGCCATCCGCGCTGCCCTTCCTTCGGCCGCGTGGATCCAGCTGGGCAAGAACATCGATGCGGCCTGGCAGGACGCCAGCACGCACCCTCATCCCCACCTGGGACGGTCGAGGATCGCCCGCAAAGCCGCCAAGACCATCGACCGGGGTCGCAAGCACACGATCAACCGCTGAGGAGCCCTGATGTCCCCCATCACGCACCGAGAGCCCATGCACCAAGACCCCATGCATCGAGAGGATGAGATCGTTCGTCGCCAGCGGAGCGCGACGCCGTGGGCGAAGCCCCGCTATGACAAGAACACGTGGCGACGGGCGGCCGCGTGTCGTGACGAGGATCCCCAACTTTTCTTCCCCGTCGGCTCGACCGGCATGGCCGCCGATCAGATCCAACAGGCCAAGACCGTCTGCGCTGCGTGCCCGGTCCGGTCGCCGTGCCTGACGTTCGCCCTGACCAGCAACCAGGAGTTCGGCGTGTGGGGCGGCTGTGACGAGGACGAGCGCCGCCTGCTCCGCCGGCAGTGGCGGGCCGCGGCCGCCAGCTCCGAGCCCGCGTAGGAGTCTGACCCAGGCGGGCTCAGCCGGCGAGCAGGTGGAGCAGGGTCCTGGCCCCCCACCCCGTCGCCCCGCGGGTCAGCCAGCCGTCATCACTCTCCGCCCAGCTCGGAGCGGCGATGTCGAGATGGGCCCACGGTCGGTCACCGACGAACTCATTGAGCACCAGGGCGGCCATGATGGCGCCGGCGGCGGAGTTGGACGCCACGTTCTTCAGGTCCGCCACATCGGAGTCCAACTTGGCTCGGTAGGCGGTCACCAGAGGGAGGCGCCACGCGGGCTCGCCGGCCCGCTCTGCCGCCTGGATGACGGAAGCCACCAGGTCGTCGTCATTCCCCAAGACCGCAGCCACATCCGGGCCGAGGGCCACGCGCTGGGACCCCGTGAGCGTGGCGATGTCCACGATCGCGTCGGGTGACTCCTCGGCGGCCAGCGCCAGGGCGTCGGCCAGGACCAGGCGGCCCTCGGCGTCGGTGTTGAGGACCTCGATGGTCGTACCGTTCCTGATGGTCAGGATGTCGCCGGGACGTATGGCGTGACCGCTCGGCATGTTCTCGGTCGACGCCACCCAGCCGGTGACGCGCACCGGGATCCCGAGCTCGGCGGCGGCCGCCACCGCGGCGATGACGGCGGCCGCCCCACCCATGTCGCTCTTCATGGTCATCATCGACGCCGCCGACTTGATCGACAGCCCGCCGGAGTCGAAGGTGATGCCCTTACCGACGAGAGCCACGCTGCGCTGGGCGCCCGCCGGCTCGTAGGAGAGGCGCAGGAGGCGGGCCGGTTCGTCCGCCCCCTGGCTGACGCCGCCGAGACCCCCGAGATGCTCGGCGGCGATGCGGTCCTCGTCCCAGACGTCAACACCGAAGCCGTACCGCCGGCCCAGCTCGACGGCGATGCCGGCCAGAGCTGAGGGCGTCAGCGTCCCGGCCGGCTCGTTGACCCAGTCCCGGGCGCGCACCGTGGCCCGCGCCGCGGCCGCCCCAAACCGGACCGCTTCGACGTCACCTCCCACGATGACGACCCGCTGCGGACCGGTCGCCTTCGCCTTGGGCGATCCGCCGTAGTGGTAGCCGCCCAGGGCAATGCCCTCGACCGCGGCGGCGGCCAGATCGGCGCCGGCCCGGGCGACGGTCGTGGCCGCCACCGTGGTCCGCGAC
>JALYVP010000072.1 GCA_030853185.1 Actinomycetota bacterium
ACCGGGTGTCGCCCAGCCACGTGTCCTCCGGGCCCCAGTAGACGTCCTCATCGGGCTCCCACACGTCCGCTCGACCACCGGCGAAGCCGAAGGTCCTGAAGCCCATCGTCTCGAGGGCGCGGTTGCCGGTGAATACGATGAGATCCGCCCATGAGATCTTCTTGCCGTGCTTTTGCTTGATCGGCCAGAGCAGGCGACGGGCCTTGTCGAGACTTGCGTTGTCCGGCCAGCTGTTGATCGGCGCGAAGCGCTGCATGCCCGCTCCCGCCCCGCCGCGGCCGTCGCTGGTGCGGTAGGTGCCAGCGCTGTGCCACGCCATCCGGATGAAGAACGGGCCGTAGTGACCGTAGTCGGCAGGCCACCACTCCTGGGAGGTGGTCATGAGCTGGTCGACATCCCGAGTGAGGGCGTCGAGGTCGAGGTTGGCGAACGCTGCGGCGTAGTCGAAGCCCTCGCCCATCGGGTTGGCCACCGCTGGGTGCTTGCGCAGGATCTTCAAGTTGAGCTGGTTGGGCCACCAGTCGCGATTGCCGGCGCCTTCGGTCGGGTGGTTGGGCACCCGGGTTCCGACGGGGCAGAGGCCCTCGCTCTCCTCCGAGTTCATGTCTCCGACAACGGCATCGTGTTCAGGCATGGAGTTCCTTCCGTGGGTGTGGTTAAAGGCGGATCAGGAGGTGGGGAGGGAGCAGTCAGGGCACAGACCCCAGTAGACGACCTCCGCCTCATCGATGGCGAAACCGTGGTCGTCCGAGGCGGTCAAGCACGGAGTGGTACCGACCGCACAGTCAACGTCGGCGATGACCCCGCACGCTCGGCACACGAGATGGTGGTGGTTGTCCCCGACCCGTACCTCGTAGCGAGGGACGGACCCCGGCGGCTCGATACGCCGCAGCAGTCCCGCGGTGCTCAGCGCCCGGAGGACGTCATACCCGGCCTGGTGCGACAGCGCCCCGAGGTCGTCGCGAACCGCATCGATGATTGAGTTCGTGTCGGCGTGCGGGTGGTCCTGCACCGCCGCGAGCACGGCAACCCGCGGGCGAGTGGCGCGGAGGCCAACCTCGCGCAACATGCGCTCGAGGTCTGCGGGGGTGGCCACGACTCCAGTTTGACTCACAGTCTGGAGCGAGTCAAGAAAAGGCTGCGTGTCCACACCCCGGCTTCAGTTCGGTCGGAGCGGCGCTCCACCATCTGGCGGACACCGGAGTCAGGGACCGGCCCTTCTTGTCGAGCACCAGCCATGGTTCCGCCAGGCCCCGTGTGGCTTGGCCGTTGATCTTCACTGGTCTCGGGCGACTTGTTGCCGGCCCGGAGTGAGCGCTCGAAGTCAAGGATGAGTCGACGCCGGTCGCATAGGCTCATCTGCGTGTCGATCGTTCGTGCCCTGTACTTCCCAGTCCGTGCGATCCGTGACAAAGACCACACACCATCTGACTTACAATTTCCCATGTAAGCCGAGTTCAGAAGCCTAAAACAAGCCTCCGTAGCTCAGTCGGATAGAGCGGCCGCCTTCTAAGCGGCGGGTCGCAGGTTCGAGTCCTGCCGGGGGCACCAGCTGACCAGGGGGTTTGTCGTCGGGCCGTTCTGATCACGACCGATGCACCCAGTTTTGCACCCAATTGTCGCACGGGCACGCACGGTCATGAGCGCTTACGCTTCCCGAAGAGCGCATCCTCGATGCGGGTGGCGGCGACGCTCTTGCGGTCTGCCACCACATGGCTGTAGCGGGCGGTCTGAGCAATCTGGCTGTGGCCCAGGACGGCCCCAGCCGTTCGCAGGTCAAGGTCGCTCGTGAGCATGGCCGTAGCTGCCGAATGCCGGAGATCATGTAGTCGCCGAGGTGGCACCGCGGCGGCCGCACACAGCTCTTTGAACATTCGATGGTCCGCTCGCGGGTCGACAGGAAGGCCGATCGGGTCGGCGAACACCCAGCCGCCGCCCGGTCCCTCCTCCCACAACTCGCTTCCGAGACGCTCTGCGGCTTGAGCCGAGCGATGGGAGCGAAGCTCGGCAGTCACGGTCGGCGGCAAGCCCAGCGATCGCCGCCCCGCATCAGACTTGACCTCACCGGTCCGCAGCCCGCCGCCCCAGCGCTGAGGACAGTCCGCACCACGCTTCGCGGGCTGCTGACGGCCGCTCTCGCTCGCATAGACACACTTCGACGGGTCCGGGCAGCCGTGTCGCCACCCGACGCGCTGGATCTGGCGCCGGACGAGAAGCACCCCCTCGTCGAGATCAATGTCGTGCCATTGCAGACCCAGGACCTCGCCTTGGCGCAAGCCGAGGGAGAGCGCCAACGTCCAGCGCGGGCCGTTCCTGACGTCTCGTGAAGCGTCGAGCAGCCTGACCATCTCTGGGATCGTGTACGGCTCGATCTCGGTCTGCTGGGGTCTTGGCGTCTTGGCGCCTGGAACGGGGTTCCGTACGATAAGTGCGGCCGCCACCGCGTCATTGAGAGCAGCTTGGAGGGTGCGACGGCAGTGCGGCACGGATCCTCCCCGACCAGCGTCGATCATTGTCGCCCATAGGTGCTCGATGTTCGCAGGACGCAGTCGCTCCAAACGGACGGTACCGATGGCAGCAGCGATGTGGCGCTGGTCGACCCGGTAGCCGGCAAGCGTCGTCCGCCGCACCGATCCCACGGTCTCGGCGCGGGTGATCCACTCCTCGACCCAGGCGAACACAGTGGCCCGCGAGGTCGCCGACACAGCCCCGGCGTCCCTGGCCCGCTCCAGGTCTCGAACCTTCTTGGTGGTCTGAGCTTGGGTCTTGGCGGAGACCTGACGGCGGATTGGTCGGCCGTCAGGACCGACCCCCATGGATACCTTGCCGAACCAACGACCTCCGGTCCCCCGGTAGATCGAGGACCGGCCGTTGGCGGCGCGAGTTCCCATGTCGGACGTTCTAGCCCGTCCTGACGGCTTGCTCACCAGTGAGGAAGCTGTCCAAAGCCACAGTGGGAATCAGGCGACGGCTTCCGACCTTCACGGACCGGATGGACCCACTCTCGAGGAGTTCGTAAAGCGACGTTCGAGACACGCCGAGGAGCTGGGCCGCAGTCTCGACCGACACCGCCTTGGGCGGGACGACGGGACGTTCGACCAACTCGGTCACCTCGCCGGCCAAGTGGCGGACCTCCTCGACCAACTCATGTGCAGCCCGCTCCGCTGCCGCACAACGGCGGCGTAGGGCAACCAGCTGGTCATCCTCTTTCCCAGAGACGACGGCGAAGGAGTGGCGAGTGGTGGTCATATAACCGCCGGCCCCAGGTCGTAATCGACCGAGCAACCAGCACCGGTCCCGCAGCCCGCCCGGTTGTGGGTCTTCACCTCGATCACGGCCTGCAGCTTGCGTTCCAGCCAGCCCGCAGCACCGAAGTCTCGGGACTCGAGGGCGTTGGCGGCATGACGGGCGAAAGGCTGACGGGCGGCAGGGGGGAGCCGGCTGCCCCAAGCGGCGACGGTCCCGACCAGCCGATCCACATTGCCGTAGGTGTCCATGGACACGTCGACGGCCATGTCTACGATGATTGGGGCGACTACCGGGGCGGCAGCGTAGGCGTAGCGTTCCGAACCTTGGGTAGTCAGCCTGGATGCGTGCTGGTTCACACCGTCGATCAGCTGAGCCAAGGCGGCCGTCCGGTTCCCGTCCCACTCCCTGGGGATGGTGGCGGCTTCGGCCAGGGTGATGAGCCTTCCGACGTGCTGAGGCCGTACCTGTGGGGCGGTGGCTTCGAGGCATCCCTTCCGGGTGATGGCGACCAGGCCGTTCTCACCGCGGTCGGCGAGCCACGACGCCGGGTCTATTCCGTCTGGCCAATCGACGATCACCGACTCCCGACCGGCCGCGAGCATGGCGGTTGCCCATTTGAGGTTGGCGCGCTCGCGACCGGCCGTGTCGCCGTCGCCGGCTATGACGGGCGGGGCAGGGTGGATTGCGAGCACATCTCGTAATTGAGAGGTGGACAGGCTCAGTCCGGACGTGCACACCGGGGTGTAGTGGTGGCTGAGCTTGGAGGTGGCGGCCTGGGAGGCGACGGCGAGCGCGTCGAGGACGCCTTCGACGACGACAACATTGGCGTGCTTGGTCAACTCCGGTCGTGACGGCCGGTAGATGGCGACGGACTTGTCATAGGTGTGGCTGCGGCGCATGTTCAGGTACTTGGGTGCCTTATCGTTGTGCTCGCCGGTGTAGCGGCCGATGAGCCCGGTGACCCGGCCCGCCGGATCGGTGACGGGGACGATGGCCCGCTGGCGGAAGAGGTCGATGATCCGCCCGTCTGGGTAGCGGGCGGCCAGGCTGGCATCGACCAGCTCGTCGGCGCTGAAGCCGTGTGCTGTCATCCGGTCGACCAGGGCGGTCTGTCTGGTCCCCGCCAGGTGGCCGGGCGTATGGCCGATCACTTTGCGGCCGATTTCGGACTCGAGGGCGGCTACGTCGATGTTGCGGCCGGCGAGGTAGGCGACGCCACGGTCGTGGAGGGTCCTGTAGGTGTAGTAAGCCCAGGCGGCCTCCACTGCGGCGTGGACCCGGTCCGGCGGGGTCCGACTCAGATCGGGCTGTTCGGTCCTCGGCCGAGGAGCAGTGATCCGGACCGGACTCCGGGTGCCGTCATGACTGATCGCGTCGATGGTCCGGCCGGAGTCGAGGACCTTCACCGCCTCGGTGACGGTGCCGCCTTGAAGGTCGCGAACCCACTGGATCACGTCACCGGAGGTTTCACACCCGAAGCAGTGGTAGCGGTCGGTGTCGAGGTGGAGGAACATGGAGGGGGTGGAATCCTCGTGGGCGGCCAGGACGCAGCACACGGTCACGTCGCCGTTGTCGGGAACGTCCAGCCCGGTCCGGCGGGCCACCGATGCCAGTGAGTGCCGTTCCCGGACGGCTTCCCAGTCGATCTTGGACATCAGCCCAGCTCCGTCCCAGGGGCCGGCGAGAAATCCGCCGACGTCGGGAGTGCTGGTGAGGCCGTCGTGGGCGCGCGTCGTGGCTGCTTGGAGTTCCACGCCGCGAATGCGGCTCGGCGGGGCGACCATCCGGCCTCATATCGGTCCTGCCAGAGCACTGGCCCGGGGTCCGTGTCGAGGGCAATTCCGCCGGGCAGGGTGTCGAGATGCATCCGAGCGAGGCACATCCACAGCCCGTAGCGGTCGGCGCGGCCGGCAGCGTCAACCAGTTTCGGCGCCAACGTGTCGAACCAGGTACCCATCGGTCTCCGATCTCGTGCGTCTGCCGGCGTACCGTCCGGGCCGGACGATAAGCCCTTCCTTGGCAACCCATGGCGACTGGCGGGCCGACGGACTTTCCGGGTCAATCGCTAAGCAGGTCAACGGCGTCGTCCGGTCCCGAGGTGGCTGAAGTCGGCGAAACGGCCCAGCCTCTTGACGGGTTGACGACGGGTTGCCGAAGTTCGCGCCGGACACGACGACGCCCTCCCAAACCGGCACGCCCGACCTGCGGGGATCCCGAGAGCTGGTCCAGGTGGATCAGATCACGGGGACCCGGTCAGACCGAGTACGGGCACGACCGCACCACGGGGGGTTTAGATTCGAGGTCGAACAGGAACTCGCCTAGCCCCACTGCGGCCTCAACCACATCGTTCCGCCAGGTCTTGCGATTCTGATGGGGTAGTGAACGCCCGTCGCTCTCGGGAGCCAGGTGCCCATCGTCAGGAGTCGCGTGCATCGCTGCGTGACGGACTGGCCGATTTGCCCTGTCGATCGCTCATTCGGAAGCTCATTGCCTGACGGTGTTTGGCGAGATGTTCAAGACTCGGACGGGGACGCCGCCCTTTGGGCGGAGTGCGGCGAGACCGGTTGGTCGGGCGGTCTGGCTGAGGGCTTCGAGACGGGTCCGTCGGAGTAGTTGCGCCAAGAGGACCTTGAGTTCCTGGGTGGCGAAAGCGAAGCCGAGGCAGCGTCGGGCGCCACTGCCGAAGGCGACGAACGCGTAGGGGTCGGGATCGGCGTCAGCCCATCGGCGTGGATGGAAGCGGTCGGGGTCGGGCCACAGGTCGGCCATTCGATGGGTGACGTAGGCGGAGTAAAGAACCATAGAACCCGCGGGGATGTGGTAGCCGTGGAACTCGACGTCGGAGATACACCTGCGGGCAATCGCGGCTCCGGCGGGCCACAGTCGCAGTGTCTCGCGCACAACACCGTCGAGGTGGACCAGGTCGCTGAGGTGCTCGGCGGTGAGCCGGTCGGTGCCGACGACTGATGCCACTTCGTCTGCGGCTCGCTCCCATTCGCCGGGGTTGGTGAGCAGCTCGTGGACCGCCCAGCCTGCGACGCCGCTCGTGGTGTCGTAGCCGGCGGCGATCAGGCTGACGACCTGGTCACGGACCTCCCGGTTGTCGAGAGCGGGACCGCCCTGGTCATCGGTGGCAGCCAGGAGGCTGTCGAGGAGGTCCCGGTCACCGCCAGGCAGTCTCCGTCGTCGGGCGATCTCGTCGTTGACGATCCGGTCGGCGCGATCCCGGGCCTGGCGGGCCCGGCGCCAAGCGCTTCGGGGCAGGTCGATGTGCACCTGTGCGGGCAGCGGGCGGTTGACAAAGGAGAGGGCGTCGGCGAGGGATTCACCCAGCTCGTGAGATCTCCTGCCGAGCGAGTCTCCGAACAGGGCCCTGATGGCGATGTGACGGATGGTTCGTCGCATCGCCGCATAAGCGTCGAGCTTGCTGTCCACCTCCCAGCTGTCGAGCTCACGGTCGACCTCGTCCACCATCAAGTCGACGGAAGCCCGGATCGCCCGGGTTCCGAATGCAGGCTGGACCAGACGCCGACGACGGTGGTGCTGGTCCCCGTCAGTCACAACGAGGGCGGTGTCGCCAACCACGACCGACAGGAACTTCATCGCATCATGCCAGGCGAAGCACTCGGCACGATCGGCGAGCACCAACCGGTTGGCCTCGGCTCCGAAAAGCCCGATATAGCGGTACGGCCCATAGCCGAACGCCACCACGTCGCCGTAGTCCCTCTGCAGGGACCGGAATGCCTCGGCTGGGTTCGCCAGAAGCGAAGGGGTGAGGCGCAGCAGAGCGATCGGTGAATGGGGGCCCGGAAGAGCTATCTGCCCATAGTCACAACCGGTTGGACACTTCGCAAACCTGCTGCAGGCGCACTCAACCGGCTTGGACTGCCTGGTGAAGCGTCACGGCCTCCCTGCGAGCCACTTCAGCGTCAACAAAGAGGTTCCACTCTTCGTCAGCGACCGTGGGGTGGCGGGTGGGTCTGGCTTCGTGCTGGGCTCCGCAGGAAAGCTGGGCGGTCCATTCCCGCAGGCGGGCTTCGATGTCGCGGAACGCCCGGTGCCAGTCCACCGCGGCGGTCCCGGGTGCGGTGTCGGCGTAGGAGACCCTTTCGTGGTCCCGGAGGGCTTGGAGAGCTTCGACATGCCCGTTGTGCTGCCACCAGCACAAGGGGATGACGTGGTGGTCGAGGTGGCCGAACCGTCCAAGGAACTTCTCGACCCAGGCTCGGAGTTCGGCCCATTCGCCTCGTACGTCGACAGCGGGCAGGCACGGCCAGTGCACCGGGGAGGTGACGTCGTCGAGGTCCGGTGGCCCGTCGGTCCCGAACAAGGCTGCGAGGGCGCTCAATCGGGCGTCGCTCTCGCCGCCCGGGCCGGCTGCCGCCGTTGCCGTCTCGCCCGTCATGTCCCCGGCAACCGGTGGGTCAGCGCTGTCGTGGTGGTGGGTGTCGTCATTGTTGTCGCTCATGCGGGTCTTTCTTGTTGTCGGTGTCGTTTGCGTAGGACGTTCACGATCAGGTCGGTCGCTTGGGGCCGCCCGAGGCGATGCCAGGCCGGCGAAGACTCCAAGATGCGGTGGAGTGCGAAGTGGCAGCCTCGACACATGGGGATCATGTCGGTCGGCGTTTCGTGGCCGAGGCGGCTGTAGCTGCGGTGGTGCAGGTCCCCGGCCCGGAGCCCCCATTCGGCCCCACACGCCGAGCACACCGGTGGGCGACCGTGGTCCTCGAACCATTGGGCGGCCCACGCTTCACGAACCTGGCACCACTGCGCCGAGGCCATATAGGCGGCGTAGCCGGCCCGTCGGACGATCCGACCTGTCGACCAGGCGATGCCAGGTCGAGGGTCACGCAACGTCCCCCCAGTCCTCCTGGGCGATCTCGCGAAGACTGCTCTCCACCCGTGCCCGTTGGCTGGCCAGGTTGGGGGCGTCGGAGCGGGCGGTCCAGGGCCGGAGGGTGAGCATGATGGGCCTGGCGGAGCGCAACAGGAGAAGCCCGTGGCCGGGGGCAATGGCTCGGATGGCGGCAGGGTCGAGAATGGGACGGTCCCGGTTGGATTCAGAGATCGACCTGCCGCCGCCCGCCTGGCTGGTCTCGGAGTATTCGCGAACCGAGCGTTCCCCGAGGAGCCGAGAGATGTCGGCCAGGTCGTCGGCGTTGGACCCGCCGCCGAGGATGACCTTGGCGATCGCCGCGTCCCAGATGGCCTGGCCCATCTCCCGGCCCCATTTGTCTCTTGCTTGGGCGAGCGATTGGAGCACGGCGATGGTGGTGATCCCGCTGCCCCCACCTTCGGACATGAGCGACCCGAGGCTGGGGAGGGGGTAGTTGGCGGCCTCGTCGAGGATCAACCCCAGCGGCGGGTCCAGGCGGGCGCCTGGGGAGATACCGGCCATGCGCCGGGCCACGTCGATGACGTCTTCGACCAACGCGGCGACCAGGCTGGCGGTCGCCGACGCCCCGGTTGCGGTGCCCAACAGGAACAGGGTCCCCTTGGCTCGCAAGAACCCGGCGGGGTCGAAGAGTTCGCCTTCCGCCGGGGTGACCGCGGCGAGGACCTGGGGGTCGCCGAGACAGGCGAAGGCGTTAGCGACCATCGCCCAGATCGAGTCGCGTTGACGTGGGTCGGCGGAGATGATCGCATCGAGCGCCTTCTCCCACGCCGGTGCGGCGTTCGCCGAGCGGACGAGGATGTCGACAGCGTCCTTGGCGGCGGGGGCGGACAGTGACCAGCGGTACAGGTCGGCGGGTGGACGTCGGTCGAGGGCGGCGGCGTGGAGGAGGCATCGCACCGCGGTGACGGTCTGTTGACGCCAGAAACTTCCGTTTTCGGTGCCCGCCCCGGTGTCAGCGCACAGGGCGTGCGCCCGGATCATCGCCGTCTGCGGCCGCTGGCAGCCTCTCACGGGGGACCATCGCAGCGTGGAGGGAACACCGGCGGCGAGGCCTTGGGGGTCGAACACGGCGACGGGGCCAACCTTGGCGCGGGCGGTGATGGTGGTGGTCAGGTTGTCGGCTCTCGTTGCGGTGGTGATGACTGCTCCGGGGGCGTCGAGAATGGAGGGGATGACCAGGTGGTAGCCCTTGCCGGACCGAGGCGGCCCGAGCACCACTATCGAGTCCTCCACCGAAGCCCAACAGCCGACACCCCGGCTGGCCCCCAGGTAGAAGCCGACATCGACCGGGCGAGGATGTGACAGCGACGGTCGCAGGATCGCTGCCCGGGCCAAGAGCACCTTCGGGCCGGCGGCGCTGACGACCTGGTGCCGGTCGGCCAGGCCCTCGACCCGGGTCGGATCGTCGGCCTCCCGACGCGTGGCCCGCCCCAGCATGCGCCACCCGACACCGGCCGCAAGAACAAGGAGACCGAGCGCGGTGAACGTCACCGTCCAGTACAGGACTGGAGGACCGACGGGCGCACCCCAGGCGGCCGACGGGTCTCCGAAGTGACCGAACGCGGCCAGCCCCCCCAACGGACGATGACGGGGGACCGGGTGTCCGGCGAGGAGCGCCGCGCCCGCCCCCGCCAACCACAGGACCCCGATCAGCGCCACCCCCGCGGCAATAGCGTACAGCGCCATGTCCTTCGACCGGTCCGGGGCCGGTGTGGCGTCGGGACCGCGCATCACGCCACCTCCGGAGTCATATCGGTCCGACGGGCTGCAAGGTCTTCTGGGCGTTGCCCGCTGTCAATGTCGGTTTGGCGGGCTGCGGCCAGCGCCTGGGTGGCTCCGGGCGGCTTCCCACCGAGGTCATGTGCGGCGGGGGAGACAGCGATGAGCGCGGTCGCGGCCTGGCCGACCCGAGCCTGGGTGGCGGTGACCGCTTTGGCCGCGTTGGCGCCTGCCCAGCCGGCGACGTAGGGGAATGAGTAGCCGTCGGTTGCCATCCCGTGAACCTGAGCGACGACGTAGGCGACCGATTCGGCCTCCACCTCCTTGAGCGGGCGGGGCAGGAAGAACCCCGGCGGCCTTTCGTGCAACAGGACGTGGGCGGCCTCGTGAAGAAGGGTCTTGACCATGGCGGCGTCGTCCATGTCCGCGCGGATCAGCACCGTCTTGGCTCCCCAGTTGGTTTGGCCGTTCGCGCCGTTGATGCTCGTGGCGTCGGCCACGGTGTCGACGGTGAACCCTCTCGACGCGATCAGTCCCATGACCGCCACCCCCAACCCTGGCGGCGCCTCGCCGTCGACCAGCTCGGGGCGAGGTGGGATCGGGAGAGGTTCGCCTGTGGTCTGGCTGGCATCGAAGACGTGCTCGATCCTGAACCCCCGCAGCGCCCGGTGGGTCGTCTCGGTCTCCTCGACGGTCGCCGACTCGTCGGGCTTGAGGAGCCGAGCCTTCCCGTCGGTGCCGACGACAGTGCGCTGCTTGTAGCGGACCGGGGCAAAGACCATATAGCCGTGCTGGCCCCGCTCCACGCAGCGACCAAGGGCCTTCCACGTCCCGAACCCGGCGATGAACGTCGGCTCGGACGCCGGGACAAGGCCCTCGGCATACGCCTGAGCGTGCTGAGCTCGAACCAACATGATGTTGTTCGGGCTGTAAGCGTGCAACCTGGCCGCCAAGTCGAGGTAGTCCCGCCAGTCGGCACCGGTGACCAAGGACTCGACTTCGGCGGCCAAGACGGTCTGGGCGGCACCCACCTTCTCCGCAACCCGCTTGGCGTGCTCCTCGCTGCTCAATCTCGCCATGGCTTCCCTTCCCGAGGCGCAGATCGCCCCGCCACCCATGGCGACCGGCCGGCCGAACCTCGTTCCGCCGGTCGCCACAAGGAGAGGGCAGACCTCCAGCCCAAGAGACAGGAGACTCGACCATGACCGCAGCCCAGCTGGCCCGCCTCGCCGAACAAGCGGCGTTCGCCAGCGACTTCTACGCCAAGGACAACCCGTCAGCGGCACGCGCCTTCGCTCAAACAGCGATCACAGCCGACCGACTCTCTGTGGAGCTTGCTCAAGCTGAGGAGCGCGCACACATCGCTGCCGGCCTGGCCGAGGTTCGCGCCGACCTCGAGGCCCGCCACTTGGCGATCTGAGGACAGGCGAAAGCGCTCCGAATATCACTCTGGTCGGCTGAGGTTGTCAGCCTCGAGTTGGCGGCGATCCGGGTGGTGCTGGAACGCTTCAGATCTGGCGCGAAGGACCCTCCGTGCTCGCGTCGCGCGGTCGTCTTATGCCCATGAGGGACAACTTTGGACGGGTGCGCCAGGCGGCCGGGGGGCGCGTTCTGGGTCAGGTCTGCGGGCACGACCGAGGCGCAGATCGCCGGTTCGGCGCTCAGCCGTCAAGCCCCTCTGGGTTCCTAAGTCCGTGATTCTGGCGTCACGGTCGCCCCATGCCAGCGCCGACCTTCTCCGACTACCTCACCACCACCCGGATGACCGCCTACGGCCTTGTCTGGACCTACCGCCGCTGGAGAGGCCGCTACCAGCCCGCTCCCGCCCGGAGTCGGTGTCACAGGGTCCTCGAGAGCTTGACGGTGGAAGCCACTCTTCCCATGGCCGGGAAGTTCCGCATCCGACTATCGTCAGGCTGTGAACGGGATCGACGCGGGACAGGGGAGGACCATCGACGCATCATCGGTTCGCTTCGATATCCAGTTGACTGCTCGCCGTGTCGGCGGCCAGCGGTTCGCTCCGACCCGGGAGCTTGCTCTCCTCCCGGACGCCTTCTGCGCCATTCGTTCACTGCCCGGAGCGAGCACCAGGCTTCACGTCATACAAGAAGCTGGTGGCCCCTTCGGGGTTCCCGACTTCGTCGTGCTCGTGGGGGGGAGTCGTAACCTGACCGCTCGACGTCTGGTGTCGGTGCCCCCGATCTCAACCCCGTGGACGCGGACATTCTCGCCGCTGCGTCGGCGAAGCGGGGACATGCCGGCGAAAGCCCCGAAGCCGCGACTGCCCACAACCAGCAGTTCGACGGTCTGGGCGGCTTCGAGCAACTCCGTGGCGGGAGGTCCCTCGACAACTACGGCCGACAGGTTGATCGTGAGATTCGCGCCGAGGACCTCGGTGACAACTTGTTCCAAGACGCGCCGCCCCTCACCTTCAAGGTCCGCGTCAACAGGGACCGTCACAACATTGCCGTAGGCAACCATCGGTATGTGCCAGGCCATGACTGCTCGCAGGGACGCACCGGTCAGTTCGGCTTGGCCGGCGGCCCATCGCAAAGCGTCCTTTGACGCCTCGGACCCGTCGATGCCGACAACGATGCTGTGTTGGCGTCTGGAGGCGCTATCACTCATTGGTGCGTCCTGTCTCGTGTCATATCGACGCGACGAGTCCCATACTGGCGGCTTAGGGTCTGGAACGACATAACGTCTACGCAACTACTTCAGCCTGGAAAACTGTTGTAAAAGCCCTTGTGGCGCAAGGGTTGTTCGGGTCGAGGGTCCCCCTGGTCGGGGTCGAGTGTTGCGATGATGGCCCAAAAACCCCTTGTACGAGAAGGGATCGGGGGTCATCATGTGTAACTGCTCAGCCGGTGGCCGGGTTTGCCACGGTGGGTAGCCATTCGCCGGTGGCCGGGTTTGCCACGGTGGGTAGCCATGCGCCGGTGGTCCATACCAGGGTGAGGAGGTCGAGGGC
>JALYVP010000336.1 GCA_030853185.1 Actinomycetota bacterium
TCGTCGTCGATCTGGCCCAGGTCCCCGGTGTGGAACCAGCCGCCCCGCCAGGCGTCGGCGGTGGCGTCGGGCAGCATCCAGTATCCGGGGGTGATGTTCTCACCCCGCACCGCCAACTCGCCGACCGTGCCGACCGGGACCGTGCGGTCGTTGTCGTCGACCAGCCGGGCCTCGACGTCGGGCAGGGCACGGCCGATGGAGCCGGCCTTGGACTTGATGTGCTCGGGGTCGAGCACCGAGACCGACGGCGCCGTCTCGGTCATCCCGAACCCCTCCTGGAAGGTGACGCCCCGGTTGTTGAACGCCTCGATGATCGGCAGGGGGCAGGGGGCCCCGCCGGAGAGGGCCAGCTCGAGGGAGGAGAGGTCGTAGCGGTCCAGGTCGGGGCACCGGGCCACCGCCGCCCACATGGCCGGTACCAGGAACTGGACGGTTGCCCGGCGGGCCTCGATGGCGGCCAGCAGCTGGTCGGGGACGAAGGTGGGTTGGATGACGTTGGTGCCGCCTACGTAGACGAGGGGCAGGCTGTGCACGCCAAGGCCCCCGATGTGGAACATGGGGGCGACGGTGATCGTCAGGTCGCTGGCCCGCAGGCCCCGCCCCAGGACCACGTTGTTGCGGGCGTTGGCCAGGGCGTTGGCGTGGGTGAGCATGGCCCCCTTGGGGCGACCCGTGGTCCCCGAGGTGTACATGATCCCATGCAGGTCGCGGGGGTCCACGTCCATGCCGAGGAGCCGGGGTTCGCCGGCCTGGATGGCGTCCTCGTAGTCGACGACCCCAACCCCGACGGGATCACCGGCCTCGCCGGCGTCGCTGCCTGGTTGGGCCCACCACGCCCGGACCACCAGATGGTGACGGACCCGCACGCCGGGCTGGGCCAGCGCGGCGACGGCGACGGGTCCCAGCACGTCGTGGGAGATCAGCACGTCGGCGCCGGAGTCGACCAGGATGTAGCCCACCTCAGGGCCGGCCAGTCGGGTGTTGACGGGCACCATGATGGCGCCCAGCTTGGCGATGGCGAACGTGGCTTCCATGAACGCGATGGAGTTGGCCAGGAGAACCCCCACCCGATCGCCGCGGCGCACGCCGAGCCCGAGGAGCGCCCGGCCCAGACGGTTGGTTCGCTCCTCGAACCCGGCCCACGTCAGCTCCCGGCTGCCCTCGAGCTCCCGGCGGCCCTCGACCAGTGCCACCCGCTGGGGTGTGGCATCGGCGTGACGGCTGACCCAGCTTCCGATGCCCCGGTCCATCACGGCTCCTCATGCGAACGCATACGAATGGCGAAGGGTGGATGACGCTACCGTGCCGAGGATCGAGCGCCGGCAGTGGCGATCGGCGAGCGGCGCCTGGGTGCGCCCGTCGCCGACCGGTCGACCGGCCGACCGGGCTGACCTCCGGCCGAGTGCGACCCCTCGCCCGGCAGACGGTTGCGCACGATCAGGTTCGGGAACATGATTCGGGAGATGATGACCCGATGAGCGACGACGCCGATCTCGCCGAGGTGGCGGCTCCCCTGGACCTGCTGCTGAGCGACGCCGCCACCGGGCCGATGCGCCGTTTCCTGCCCGGCTCGGCGACCGTCCGCTTCGCCCTGGGCCTGGCCCGACGGCCCCGACCGGTGACCACGAAGCTGGCGGAGCTGACCGTCGAGTTGGCCCGGATCGGCTTGCGCCGTTCCGATCTGGAACCGGATCCGAAGGACAAGCGCTTCGTCGAGCCGGCGTGGAAGCACCAACCCGGCTTGCGCGCCATGCTGCAGGCCTATCTGGCCGTCGGGCGGGCCGTCTCCGATGTGCGCAGGGAAGTGGACCTCGAGTGGTCCGACGCCACCAAGGTGGACTTCGCCCTCGACAACATCCTCGATGCCGTGGCCCCGTCCAACAATCCCTTGCTCAACCCCCTCACCTACAAGGCGGTGATCGACACCGGCGGGAGAAGCGTGTTGCGGGGGGTCCGCAACCTGGTCAGCGACGCGGCCAGTCCGCCCCGAGTGCCGTCCATGGTCGCCCCCAACGCCTTCGCCGTGGGGGAGAGCCTCGCCCTCACCGAGGGGGCCGTGGTCCTGCGCACCGCGGTGTTCGAGCTGATCCAGTACGGGCCGCAGACCGAGAAGGTCTCCGAGATCCCGCTGGTCATCGCGCCTCCCACGATCAACAAGTACTACGTGCTCGATCTGGCCCCCGGCCGCAGCTTCGTCGAGCATCTGGTGAAGAGCGGCCACCAGGTGTTCATGATGTCGTGGCGCAACCCCGATCGTCGCCACCACGCGTGGGACCTGTCCACCTACGGCCAGGCCGTGCTCGAGGCCATGGGCGCGGCCCGCTCCATCACCGGGTCGACCAGCGCGTCGCTGCTCGGGTTGTGCTCGGGGGGGATCATCACCTCCATGGTGATGGCCCACCTGGTGGACACCGGCCGGGCCGAGGAGGTGGCGTCGTTCGCTCTGGGGGTCTCCCTGCTCGACCAGCGCAAGTCCGGGCTGGCGAACGCCGCCCTCGACGACCGGGCCGCGGCCGAGGCTGTCAATGCCTCGGCCCGGGCCGGGTTCCTTGACGGGCGGGCGCTGGCGGAGGTGTTCGCCTGGTTGCGGCCCAATGACCTGATCTGGGGCTATTGGGTCAACAACTACCTGCAGGGCAAGGCGCCCAAGGCCTTCGACGTGCTGTTCTGGAACTCCGACACCACCCGCATGACTGCCGGGCTGCATCGGGACTTCATCGAGCTGGCCATCAACAACAGCCTCACCGAGCCGGGGGCGTCGGCGATGCTCGGCTCCCCGGTCGACCTGAGCTCGGTCAAGACCGACAGCTACGTCGTGGCCGGCATCGCCGATCACATCTGCCCGTGGCAGAACTGCTACCAGTCCAGCCAGATGCTCGGCGGCGACACCCGCTTCGTCCTGTCCACCGCCGGTCATGTGGCATCCATCGTCAACCCGCCGGACAATCCCAAGGCCCGGTTCCGGGTGGCGCCTTCCACCCCGGAGAGCGCCGACGAGTGGATGGAGGCCGCCCAGGAGCAGCAAGGGTCGTGGTGGGTCGACTACCAGCAATGGCTGGCCGATCGCAGCGGTGATCGACGGTCGGCACCCACGTCGGTTGGCAACAGCCGGTTCCCGGTGGAGTCCGCCGCACCGGGGACCTATGTCTTCGACACCTGAGCTGGCTCCGCCGGCGGCCGCGGCCGATCTTGCCGGTGCGGAGGTGGTGCGGTCGGTGGTCATCGACCGCCAGCCCCTGCGGGTGAGCATCCGGCCCGGGACCGGCCCCGGTCTGCCGTTGGTGTTGATGAACGGGATCGGGTCCAGCCTGGAGCTGCTCGACCCGTTCGTGACCGCCTATGACCCGGCCACCACCGTCATCCGCTTCGACGTCCCCGGCACGGGCGGGTCACCGGTGCCGCCCTTCCCCTACAGCTTCGCCATGATGGCCCGCATCGTCGGCAAGCTC
>JALYVP010000337.1 GCA_030853185.1 Actinomycetota bacterium
CCCGTATCTAGCCGCCAGGCGCTATGAGCTGCACTTTCACTGTTCACCAGTTGCCAGTGTTTTCTCATCGTTCTGAGGACTAGCTGAGGACTAATGGGGGTGTGAGGCTTGGGTGCGAAGCACATCTGGATGTAGTAGCCGGGAGGGGGGCGCGGGGGGAGGGGTGGATAACTTGCCTCTTCTGTGGATCTGTGTGGACGGGCTGGGGATCTCGTCTACACCTCTTCTCAGCGGGCCCGCTTGGGCTCATGCTGGGTACCGAGCCGCCGTCAGGTGAGCACTTCAAGAGACAGGGCCTTCGAGCTCTGGGTCTAGACCGTGCCCCTGGCGGTGGTGAGGAGGGCCTGACCGCTGGTGGGATGACGTTGCCGTCGAGCACTGATCCATTAGTCCGCAGGCTGTGTTCTTCTCCGGCTCACCAACCAACACGAACCGAACCTTGGAGGAACCGATGATCTTTGTGGGCGACGACTGGGCTGAGGACCACCACGACGTCGCGGTGATGGATGAGGCTGGCAAGGTGTTGGCCCGCCGGCGCCTGCCCGAAGGGGTGGCGGGGGTCGCCGAGCTGCACGAGCTGCTGGCTGGTCTGGCCGACGATCCCGGCGAGGTGGTCGTCGGCATCGAGACCGACCGGGGCCTGTGGGTGGCCTCGCTGGTCGGCGCCGGCTACGGCGTGTACGCGCTCAACCCGCTGGCGGTGGCCCGCTACCGCGAGCGCCACGTCACCTCTGGGGCCAAGTCCGACCCCGGCGACGCCGCGGTCCTGGCCGACGTGGTGCGCACCGACCGCCACCATCACCGCGAGATCGCCGGGGACTCCGAGGCGGCCCAGGCCATGAAGGTCGTGGCCCGGGCCCATCAGCGGGTGATCTGGGACCGCCAGCGCCAGGTCAACCGGCTGCGCTCGACCCTGCGGGAGTTCTTCCCCGCCGCCCTGGAGGCGTTCGGCACCGACCTGGACCACCCCGACGCGCTCGGCGTGTTGGGCCGGGCCCCGACGCCAGCGCTCGCCGCGACCCTGTCGGTGTCGTCGATCGGCGCCGCGCTGCGCAAGGCCGGCCGTCAGCGCAACATCGAGCCGCGGGCCAAGGCGATCCAAGCCGTGCTGCGCGGCCCCCGCCTCGACGCCCCCACCGCGTTGGCCGACGCCTATGGCGCCCAGGTCCGCTCCGCGGTCGCGGTGATCGCCGAGATGACCCGCCAGATCGCCGTTTTAGAGGCGGAGGTGGCCCGGGATTTTGAGTCGCACCCGGACGCCAAGATCGTCCGCTCCTTGCCGGGACTGGGGACGGTCTTGGGCGCCCGGGTGCTGGGCGAGTTCGGAGACGACCCCGAACGCTACGCTGATGGTAAGGCACGACGGAACTATGCGGGGACCTCGCCGGTCACCAGGGCATCGGGCAAGAAACGGGCCGTGCTGGCCCGCTTCATCCGCAACCGGCATTTGGCCGACGCCTGCTACCAGTGGGCGTTCTGTGCCACCAACACCTCACCAGGGGCCAGGGCGTTCTACGACGAGCACCGAGCCAAAGGCGAGTCCCACGACCAAGCCCTCAGAGTCCTCTCCAACCGGCTCGTGGGCATCCTCGACGGCTGCCTGCGCAACCGGAGCCTCTACGACGAGGACATCGCCTGGGGACACCGGGCCGCCAAGACCGAACCGGCGACAGCAGCGTGACCACGCCCGATGTCGAGACCCCGTCGCGTAACGATGCCGTAACGACCTGTGGCCACTGCGGGGCGACCTTCACGGCCACCGGCCGTCAAGCCTGGTGCTCGCCGGCGTGCAGGGTCGCTGCTTGGCGCCGGCGTCACCACATCGCTGTCCCCAGCCCGCCTCTGCCCCCCAAAGGTCAGCGTCGAGCCGTGACCGTCTACGCCTGCCCAAACTGCGACGCCAGAGCCGTCGGCGAGCAGTACTGCCACGACTGTGCCACCTTCATGCACAAGATCGGCACAGGGGGGACATGCCCCGCCTGCTCGGAGCCGATCTCCTTCGACGAGCTCACCGCCGGAGCCTGAGCGATGACAGATTTCTCCACAACCAACCCGGCCCGCTTGACAAGTTACGGCCGTGGGATGTCTAGATCGGTCCATCCTCCCAATGCCGTTCCTCGGCACCGGGAGCGACCTCGAGGGCGCCCGCCCTGACGAGGAGGTCGACCAGCGGTTCGTACAGCGCCGGCACCGACGCGACGATTGTGTGGCCTGGGAGCGTCCCGGTGCGTGCTCCGGCCTCATCGCAGATCAGTCGCCCGGCCGAGAGGTCCCACGGGTTGAGACCCCATTCGTAGTAGGCGTCGACCCGGCCTCCGGCCACCCAGCACAGGTCGAGGGCAGCGGAACCGAACCGGCGGATGTCGCGCACGGCCGGCACCACGGTGGCGGCGACCCGGGCCTGATGTTCCCGTCGTTCCGCCCGGTACCCGAAGCCGGTGGCCACCAGCGCCGTCGCCAGCTCCGAGCGGCCTACCGCCACGCTGGTGGCGATTCCGTTGAGACGGGCCCCCCGACCGGCGACGGCGGCCCACGTCTCGCCTCGCATCGGGTCGATCACGATCCCAACGACGGCCTCATCATCGATCTCGGCGGCGATGGACACCGAGAACGCGGGGATCCCGAAGAGGTAGTTGGTGGTGCCGTCGAGGGGGTCGACGACCCATCGCACCCCGCTCGACCCTGGGCGCGACGTGCCTTCCTCGCCGAGGATGGCGTCGTTCGGTCGGCGCTCGGAGATGTGGCCGACCACCGCCGCCTCCGCTTGTCGGTCGACCTCCGAGACCATGTCTGTGGCCGACGACTTTGTGTCCACCCGGTAACGCAGCTCACCGAAGCCGGCGACGTGGATGGCGGCCGCCGCCCGGGCGGCACCGAGGGCCACCGCGGCCAGCTCGTCGCCGAGGAGGTCGGGGGAGGTCGACAGCCCGAACAGATCGGTCGCGGAGAGGCCCGGGCGCGTGGATGGGTCAGAGGCGGGCCGGTCGATCACCGCTCCATCATGGCGGCGGACCGGCCCCATCGTCGTCCGTTGGCGCGAAGACAGACGTCGGCCGGCTCCGGCCCCGCAGGACCCGGGTGTCGACGACGGTCCACATGCGTCCCTCCGAACCTGCGGCCGAAACGGTGGCGCCGCTGGCGAGGACCCGGCTGGGGTGGGCCTTGGCCACCTCGGTGAGCCGGGCGGCCTCGTTGACCGGATCGCCGATCACCGTGTACTCGAAGCGCTGCCGAGATCCGATGTTGCCGGCCACCACCGGACCCGACGACACGCCGACGGCGGCGCTGAGGGGGAGCTGGTCGGTGGTGGCGGCGTCCACCGCTCGGCGGATGGCGATTGCGGCGCGCAGGGCCCGGCAGGCGTGATCGATCGTCCCCGCCGGGGGCCCGAAGATGCACAGGGCACCATCACCTTCGAACTTGTTGACCCAACCGTCCTCTGAGC
>JALYVP010000338.1 GCA_030853185.1 Actinomycetota bacterium
GTCGAGGAGGGCTTCGGGATGACCCCACTGGAGGCCATGGCCTGCGGGGTGCCCACCGCCGTCTCCCGGGGCGGGTCGCTCCCCGAGGTGGTGGGGGACGCCTCCGTCCTCGTCGACACCCACGACCCCGGCAGCTGGAGCGATGCCATGAGCCGCCTGGCCGCCGACGAGACGCTGCGCGCCCGCCTCATCGACCGGGGAAGAACCCGAGCGGCGACGTTCACCTGGGAGCAAACCGCCAGGCGGACCGCCGAGGTCTACCAGACGGTCCTCGGAGGGCAACTCCAGTAGCGCTTGTCATCCGGGCGTACCGGCGGCGCTCAGAAATCGCCGGCCAGGTAGACCATGTCGCGCATGTTGGTCGGGAACTCCCAGATGGCGTACCCGCCGACGGTCACCCGTCGACCGGGCAGGTGGCTCCGGCTGAAGGCGGTGATCTGCTGGTCGAGGCTCAGGCCGGCGTAGACGACGAAGGTCGTGTTGGGCGCCGCCGCGGCCAGACGGGCGTACTGGGCGTCGCGGGTGGTCCCGGTTGGCGTGGCCGTGATCCTCTCTCCAGAGGCAACGCTGAGCACGTAGGAGATCCAGTAGCCGGCGTAGACGTGGGTGCGCTGGTGAGCGGTCAGGTAGGTGGCCACGTGCGCCAGGCCAGGGTCCCAGGCGGGTGCGGCAGCGAAATCATTGGTCACCTGAGCGGTACCGATCACGGTCGTGGCCGCCGCCGCGAGGGGCAGAACGGCACTCAGCCGTATCCGATCGGCGGCGGCCGCGGCCATGATGCACAGGGCAGGAAGGACGACGAAGCCGTACCTGAACGTGGTGGGAGCAACGAGCACCTTCGAGGCGGCGAGCAGGAACGGCCAGGTCAACACAGGCACGCCGACCATGGCGAGAAGGACGTGGCGGCGCCGTAGCTGATAGCCGATCCACACCACGGCCCACCCAGCGATGACCAGGCCGGTCACCGTCAGCGTTGACGCCGACAGGCGCACCCCGGTCAGCTCCAAGAACGTGGCCGGCAGGGCCTCGGTGACGGCGTGCACCGTCCGATCAGGGAATGACGTGGCGGTCGTTGGCGGGTAGTGAAGGGTCGCAAAGTGATGAGCAAGGGTGGCGTAGATCCACGGCGCCGCCCCCACGGGGATGAGCAATCCCAGCTTCACGAGACCGACCGGTCGGCGGCGCAGAAGCCACATCACCGCCAGCACCCCAGGGGCGACCAGCACCCCGAGGAGCGGGTACAGCCAGAAGGACACACCCACCAGGAGGCCGATCGGCCACAGCCGACGGTCCTCGGGGCGCTCATGCCAGCGCAGGCAGCACAGGACGACCCCGAGGGCGACGCACAGGCCTGGCACCCACCAGATGAACTCGTGGTTGCTCCAGTACACCCAGCCGGGCGGGAACACCCACAGCAGCACGGCGGCGGCCACGGCGGCCCTCCGGCTGATCAGCCTCCCCGCGATCAGGCGGAGGAGGACGACGGCGACGAGCGTCAGGGCGATGTCGAACACCCGGAACACCGTGACGTCGAGGCCGAAGAGTCGGAGGAAGGGGGCCTCGAGCCAGGTCACGAGGGTCCCGCCGTAGTTGGCACCCCAGAACAGGGCGAAGAACTGCCCGTGGGCGGCCCGAGCCGCCATCAGCATCCCCGAGGCCTCGTCAGCCTGAATCCCTCCCCCGGCGGAGCGAGCCAGGATGAGGCGCACGACCAGACCGACGCCAACCCAGCCGAGGAACAGTCGCTCGGCCCGTACCGCCCGACCAATCCGCGCTCGGCGTCCGACACCGAGCTTGGTCCAGTCGCTCGAACCTCGCCGCCCGACCTCGACAGGAGCAGCGGTCGTCGCCTTCGACACGAGAGAACGGTACTCGGTGCGGCTCGCTGACCCTGGTCGTTCAGGGAACCGGCGCCCGACGCACGAGGAGCACCCGGTAACCGCCGAGGCCGTAAGCATCGACTTCGCGGTATGAGGCGAGCAGGTCGGCGCGCTGGCCGGCGTCGTCGAAGATCGGACGGCGCAGCAGAAGGTCGGCGACCTTGTCACCAAGCGCTGGGTCTGCCTTCAAGGCGACGACATCGATCCTTTCGGTCCGGGTGAGGGTGTCAACCGACAGGAGCTTGCCGTTCCGCCGAATCGTTGCCAGAGGGCTGACCAGGCCAGCCCCGTCGACGATGGAGTCATCGCTCGCCCACCCGACGATCCCGATGTCGTCAATGAAAAGGCTGTGGGCATGGGGCGCGACCTGATCCACGAGCTGGGCAAGCCGGCTCAACCCGACGACGCTCGAGTCCAGGCTCTTCTGCCTCTTTTCGACGCCGACGACGACCGATAGGGCGCTGGCGACCAGAGCCGTCATCACCAGGATCACCGACGCCGGGCGGGTGCCGGTACGTTCCCGATCCTTCGTGGGTCGACGAGCGTGTCGAGGCAGGAGGGAGAGCGCCCAGCTCAGTCCGGTCGGGCCATGGCGGGCCACGGTCCACCACACGGCGAGCGTCAGCGGAGCGGTGTACCAACTCCACAGCTGGATGGGGTGACCAACGACATACAACAGCCATGTCAGCACGAACCATGCGGGCACCGCCGCCGCTACGGCCCGCCGGCGCACGTCCACCACCAAGCCGACGAGTATCATCGCCAAGGCAGCAATCCCGAGCACGATCGCCGCCTTGGTCACCTTCGGACTGAGGGCGCCGTACTGACTTGTGGAGAGCCCCAAAGCACTGACCGCCAGCTTCTGGACCGGATTACCGCTCGTGTTACGCAAGGCTCCCTTGGCGATGATCGATTGGGGGATCACCGTGTGGTAGGTGACCAAGGCATAGAGCGCCCAGGCCCCGAGTGCAGCCAAGCCGACAACCCCGCTGCGCCACGCCCGCAGAGTCGGACGTCGATGCAGGAGGGCGGCAGCTACCAGGACCACCATGAAGATCGCGCCTTCTGGACGGCTGAGAGCAGCAAAGGCGGCCACGGTGACTGCCCATCCCTCGTTACCTCTGACGGCCAGGAGCAACGCCCCGTACTGGAGCAGGATGAACAGCATCGTCTCCATACCGTTGACCCCAGCGGCGACCAGTGGGAACCACACCAGCCAGGCGATCATCAGGATCGGGAGTGACGCCTCCCGTCGCCTTGCCAGCCAAACGAGGGTCACCGATGCCATTGCGTAGAACGCGAGGTCCACGAGGTTGGCCTCGCCTACCAGGCCTCTCGGCCCTCCCACGGCACCAGCGCCGGCGAGCACGGCAACGTAGAGAGGGCTGGTGAAGCCGAGGACGTGTTGCGCTTCGTTGTAGACCAGCCCATGGCCAGTGACCGCTCGGCGGGCGTAGCGCAAGAAGATGTAGGCGTCGTCCACGAAGAAGCGAAGTGAATGCTCCAAGAGAGTCTGTCGGAGGACTCCGCCGGCGAGGATCCCGGCATAGGGCAGGAA
>JALYVP010000339.1 GCA_030853185.1 Actinomycetota bacterium
CTCCACGAACCGTCTCCGCCACTTACCCACTGTGGCCTGATTGACCCGTTCAGCCACCGCCACCTCCTTGTTCGCCAGCCCCTCCGCGCACCCGAGCACGATCCGGGAACGCAACGCCAACGCCTGAGAAGACTTCGCCCGCCGAGACCAGCGCACCAGCTCCACGCGCTCCTCGTCCGTCAGCTCCAACGCAGCCTTCGGGCGCCCGGTCCGTGCCATGCCACAGCCTAGCAGTTACGCGACTCACTTCAGGCGGATGACACTAGCTATGTTTCACCTCCTCGCTACAACCCGTGCGCGGTCTACCCGGGGTGCCCGCCGCCGCCGCCGCCGCAGGCTCAAGCCACACCGCGCTATGTCCCTCCGGGATCGCCTTTCAATGGTAGTTCCCCGGGTGAAAGTGATCCCAATCCGTCCACTGCCGAGCCCAGCAGCGGTGTCCCCCCTGTCGATGGCCTATAGAAACTCCCGGCTGAGTGCACGGATTGGGGTCGAACCTCTGGTACCGACCTTCGGTTTGTCGTCGTCGCCACCGTGGTAGGGGTAACTGCCTGGGGATTGTGGGTTTTGCTCTGAGGGTCACGGGACCGGCTCATGGTCGGGCCCAGGCCCGACGAAGCACGGGTCAGGTTTGTCGGCCGCCGGCTCTGAGCAGTTCGAGGATCGCAGCGACTTCACTGCGCAGCCCGGCGAGGTCCCGGCCCACGTCACTGCGGAGCCCGGCGAGATCCTGGCCGAGCTCCTCCAGCCGGTTGCCCTGGCGTTCCTGGGTACCGCGAAGCCCAGCGAGGCCTTGGCCGAGTTCCTCCAGCCGATTGCCGTGACGTTCCTGGGTGGTCTGGATGCCGTTGAGCATCGTGTAGATGGCGCCGACGTCGTTGTCGAGTTGGCTGACCTTGCGGGCCAGGTCCGGAGGGGGCGTCGTGGTCACGGCCACGAAGGCTACCGCCGGGCGGGAGTTCACCCCAGAGCGGCCAGGCTCTATGCTCGCCCCCGCCGGGGCACCAGGCAATGGCGAGCTGTCCTTGCCGAGGATTCCCTGCATCCAGACCGTTGCCGCCGCCACCAGCACCGCGCCTACTACCAGTAAGACATCGAACGTCACGCCGGTCGATCCAGCGGCAGCGCTCCCGGTCGCCGTGCCCAACGCGGTGAGAACGATGACATCTCGACGAGGCCCCGGCCGGCCGACCCGAGGCCCGATCCTCGCCCGCAGGGCACCAGCCCGTCGCCATCCGACCAACACCACATAGACGGCGACAACAATCGGGCCGGATGGGACGACGCCGAGACCGAAGGCGCGCTGGCTCGGGGCCGGCGGTTTCAGCTGACCGGGGAGCTGTGCCTGGAGAAGGACTCCCATCCCACTGAGGAAGATCGCTATCAGGAGAACCAACCCGAAGGCTTCCCGACTCCGCCACAGCCACGGCACTGGCTCGGCCGCGTGGCCTGCCGCCGGGGGCCTGCCCACCGGCTCGCCCTCCACCGCCGCCCGCGTCGTGAGATCACCGGATCGGCGCGTGGCCCACGCCCACGACGCCAGAGACCGCCCGCCTCTCCCTCTACTCATGCTCTCATTCGAGTTCAGTTTGGCACCACGCCGCACCAGACAAGATCAACTACGCCACGGGCCCTTCCGCCTTTCCGTCATCCCCGGCGGCCCCGATCGGGCCACAGTCGTTTGACGACGACGGCGAGTGAAGGGGCAAGGAGAACGGCGGCCACGGTGGCAATAGTGCTCATGGCCGAGAGGATGACAGCCGCCTAGAGGCCACTACTATCCTCCCGCTCGATCTGCTATGAGCCGTCCCGATCCCGCCAGAGACGATTGACAACGACAGCGAGCGTGGCCGAACAAGCCTGGCGGCGATGGGGGAGGGCGGCAATGCTGGTCGTGCCGTGTAGTGAGAGCAGCATCGAGTCGAGTCGAATCCCCCACTTGTAATTCAGGGCGCGCGAGGCTGGCGGGTCAACTAGCTCTCGACCGTTCAACGGCGGGGTGTGTGCCCAGGGGCACCCGATAGCTGGGGTCAGACGCGGAGGGACCCCCCAGCACCACACTGGGGGGCCTCCTTGGATCGAGAGCGTTTCACCCACGCCTCATCACCCGACAAGCAACCTACCGAAAAGTAGTGCTTCAAGGGTCGCATACCCCCAAGCCCGAGTGCAAGGAGCCAGCGCCTCTCCCGCCCAGATCGGCGGTGTCCCCCGTTAGACGGGTGGTGAGTGAGCCGAGAGGGTCCGGCCCTCCAGCACCTCGAATCCGCACTCACAAACCCAGGCCACGACGAGACCCTTCCTCCCTCAACTGCTCACGGGGGATTCTCCGGTTCACATATTTGCACCCTGGTAGAGTGCCCGGCTACGGCTGCGGTCGCTGCGCTCCCTCGCAGACCCCCTCCGATAAGACAAGGCACGGCGCCGTGGGCGCCTATGACGGCTGGGGGGCCTTCGGCGTCCGGCTCTGGCCCTCAGTGGGTTCGCCAGGTGCGATCGGTTCTCTCGGAGAGGCGAGGGTAGGGGGTCGGCTGGGGGTGGTACCGCATCAGAGGGTTGGCTTCGGGGTCCGGCTTCGCCTGGGGCCGTGGCCGAGGCGGCAGGGCGTCCCCAGGTGGCGGGTCGGGCGGGCGCCTGGCGCTCGAACCGGCCACATGGGGAACGATCGGCGGGCGGGGTCGAGTGGCCGTGTTGAGTGTGGGGAACATCGACGTGGGCGGGATCGACTACTACACGGGGGAGCTGGCAGAGTCCCGTGAGGACTACTACACGGGCCATGGGGAGGCGCCCGGGCGGTGGGGGGGCCGTCTGGCCGACGAGGTCGGTTTGGGCGGCCAGGTCGATCCTGAGGTGTTCCACCGGCTGCTCTCTGATGGGGTGGCGGTCGGCGCCGATGGCACCGAGCGGCCGGTGGGGGTATCGGTGGGGTCGGCTAACGGGGTGTCGGTGCGGGCGGTGGACTTGACGTTCAGCCCGGACAAGACGTTCTCGGCGCTGCACGCCATGGCCCCCCCCGAGATCCAGGCCCAGATGATGGCGGTCCATCACGAGGCGGTGGTCGCGACCATGGCCCGCATCGAGGCCGACGCGTGTATCACCCGGCGAGGCAAAGGCGGGTTCAAGAACGTGGATGGGGCCGGGTTCATCTGGGCCGAGTTCGACCATCGCACCAGCCGGGCCGGTGACCCCCAGGTGCACACTCATGTGGTGGTAGCGAACCGGACCCAAGGCGCCGATGGGCGGTGGTTGGCGGTGGAGGGCGGCACGCTGCGCCAGGCGGCCAAGGGCCACGGCCAGATGTACCAGGCCCTGGTGCGGGCAGGAATGGTTCGAGAGCTCGGGGTTTCCTACGAGGCGGTGAGCCCGAATGGTCAGGCCGGGGTGGAGGGCATGGGCGAGTTGTGCGGGGGGTGGTCGAAACGTCACGCCCAGATCGTGGC
>JALYVP010000073.1 GCA_030853185.1 Actinomycetota bacterium
GACCGGCGCCGGCCGCCACCGACGTTCCCTTTCCCCCGTGGATCGGCTCCACCTCGGTGGACCGCTCGGCGACGATCCCCCGCCCGGTGGCGGTCATCGAACTGCTCGACGAGGGGTTCCGGATCTTGCGCACCCAGTACCGGACGCTGGGGCCGATCGTGGCGGCCATCGCCACCCCCCTGGCCGTGCTCTCGGCTCTGGCCAGCCGCCAGGCGTTCCCCGGCAAGGGCACCTCCACCGCCTTCGGTGTGAGCACTCTGGGAGCCAGCGGTGGCCAGGGCGGCTGGGTGCCGGTCCTCGTTGCCATCGCCCTCCTCTGGCCGGCACTCATCGCCGGCCCCGTCTGTCGGGTCACGGCCGCCAGCTGGTTCGGCCGGGTCGAGAACCGGCGGTCGGCGTGGCGCCAGGGCATGCGCCGGGTGCCAGGGCAGCTGGTCGCCGTCGTGGCGGTGGACGTCATGATCGCCGTCGGGGCGCTATTCCTGTTCCTCCCGGCGATCGCCGTCTGGGTGCTGTTTCGCCTGACCCTTCCGGCCATGATCGTGGAGGGGATCGGCCCCTTCCGCGCCATCGGCCGGTCCGCCACCCTGGTCGGTCGACGATTCTGGGTGGTTCTCGGCCTGTCCACCCTGGCCCTGCTGGTCGGCCAGATCGTCAGCCGTCTCCTGTCCTTGGTGCCCACCGCGGTAGGCGCCGCCTTCGGGCTGCACTGGGCGTACCTGCTCCTCGCCGCCGCTTCGATCGCGGTGGAGACCGTGACCTGGTCATGGTCGCTGATCGTGATCACGCTCATCTACCTCGATACCCGCAGCCGCCGCGAGGGCCTCGATCTGGTGGTGCGGGCCGGTACCGTCTCTTGGTGAGCGATCAGTCGGCGGCGTCCTCTGGCCCGGGCGGGAGGAGCTCCGCGGGAGGGGCGGGTCGACAGGGTGGGGTGGGTGGTGGTGGGGCTGGTCCTGGGAGGGTCGCTGGTCGGCCGGGTTCGACGGGCCCTGAGGCTCCGACGGTGACCGTCACCGTCGGCCAGGGGGTGGCGGCCGGCGGCGACGGGCTGGCTCGGCTAGCCGACGGCCGGGTGCTGTTCGTCGAGGGAGGGTTACCCGGCGAGACCGTCGAGGTGACGGCGTTGGACTCCAGGCGTGATCACGCCAGAGGTCGCGTACGCCGGGTCCTCGCCGCCGCTCCGAGCCGCGTCGCGCCGGCCTGCCCCCACGTCGCCGAGGGCTGCGGTGGTTGCGGGTGGGCCCACGTCGATGCCGAGGCCCAACTCGATCTGGCCCATCGGGTCGTCACCGATGCCCTCCGGCGGATCGGCCATCTGCGCCAACCACCTCCGTTTCTGCCGGCTCGGAGGGTCGCCGCCGCCGGATACCGCACGACCGTCACCATGGGCGTGACCCCTGACGGCCGCCTGGCCTACCACCGTCATGGCGCCGCCGATCTGGTCCCCGTCGGTGACTGTCGAGTCGCCCACCCCCTGGTCTCGGACCTGATCACCTCCGTGGCTGCCCCGGGCTGGGGCACGGTCACCTTGCGAGTGGGATTGGCCGGCGGCCAGCGGCTGGTCGTGGTGGACCCGGCTCCGGCTCCAAGTGTTCGGGCCGGTGCAGGCCGTCGCACCAGGGAGCGCAAGCGGTCCGGCTCACCCCGCCGGGGCCGAGGTGGCCCCGCTTCTGTCGCAGAACCGGGAGGTCCGGTCAACGCTCCGGGCGACGCGCTCGTTGTCCCTCCCGGGACCGTCGCCGCCATGGACGAGGAGGTAGGAGGGCAGTCATGGCGGATCTCGGCTCGGTCCTTCTTTCAGGCCGGGCCGCAAGGGGCCGAGCTGCTGGTCGAAGCGGTCGACGCTGCCGTCGAGGACGTCCTCCGAACCGGAGACCATGTGGTCGACGCCTACGCCGGGGTGGGCCTGCTCGGCGGGACGATCGCAGGCCGGCGGGGAACTCGGCTGACTGCGATCGAATCCAACCGTTCGGCTGTCGGCGATGCCCGTCACAACCTCGCTCACCTCGACGCCACGGTCGTCGCCGGGGAGGTCGGGACCTGGACCCCGGATGCCGCCGATGTGGTCATCGCCGATCCGGCCCGATCGGGTCTGGGTCGCCCCGGGGTCTCGACCCTGGCGAGAACCGGCGCTCGCCGGCTGGTGCTGGTCAGCTGCGATCCGGCGTCGCTCGGGCGGGACACCGCACTGCTGGCCGATGCCGGCTACCGATTGGGTGCCGTGGAGATCGTTGGCCTCTTCCCCGACACCGTGCACATCGAGACCGTCAGCCGCTTCGAACAGACCTGGTGACGTCCCGGGGGCCGGGCGGGCCGGCGAGGGACCTGGTGAGCCAGGCGGGGACCGCTCAGACAGGCGGGGACCGCTCAGACAGGCGGGCAGGGGCGGGTGAGCCCGGTGGGAGGCGGAAGAGGTCGCCCACCGGATCGCCCCGCCCCCACCCGCCACTCCCGCACCCCGGCCGGGTGACATCTCTCGGTATCGTGAAGGGATGCCATCGTTGTGCCTCCTCACCGTCCACGCCCACCCCGACGACGAGGCTTCCAAGGGCGCAGGGAGCGTGGCCCGGTACCACGCCGAAGGGGTGCGGACCGTGCTGGTCACGTGCACCGGAGGCGAACAGGGGGACATCCTCAACCCGGCCATGGACGTGCCCGGCGTCAAGGATCGCCTGGCCGAGGTGCGGGCCGAGGAGCTGGCCAAGGCGGCCGAGGTCATCGGCTACGACGAGGTGGTCATGCTCGGTTACCGGGATTCGGGCATGCCCGATACGGCGGCCAATGCCGACCCTCGCTCGTTCGCCCAGGCTCCCCTCGACGAGGCCGTGGAGCGCTTGGTCCGCGTCGTCCGGCGGACCCGCCCCCAGGTGATGGTCACCTACCCCAAGGACCAGTCGGGATACCCCCACCCCGATCACCTCCGAGACAACGAGATCAGCGAGATCGCCTTCGAAGCGGCCGGTGACCCTGATCGCTTCCCCGGTGCCGGTCCGGCGTGGCAGCCCTCGAAGCTGTACTACACCACCTGGTCGGCCCGGCGGACCCGAGCCATGCACGAGAAGTTCGGCGAGCTGGGCATGGAGTCGCCCTTCAGCGATGAGCGGCTGGCCCGGTTGATGAAGATGGAGGAGAAGGGCACGGAGCCCGATACCGTCATCGACATCTCCGGCTACACCTCTACGTTCCGCCTGGCTCTGCTGGCTCACGCCACTCAGGTCGACCCCGGCTCACCGCACTGGTTCGGCCTCCCGCCCGACATCGCAGACAAGGTTCATCCCTTCGATGAGTACGAGCTGGCCCGGAACCTAACGGATTCCACCCCGCCCGAAGACGACCTGTTCGCCGGCCTGCGGGCGACGGTCGACGTCGATGGCTGAGTGGCTGAGCCCTGCTTGGGTCGAGGAGTCGACCGCCGCAGTTGACGCCTGGCCGTTCGCCGGTGACCGGCCGCCAGCCCCCGTCGCCCTGACGGTGACGGTGACCGGTGGGACCGGAGGCGACGTCACCTACCGCCGGCATTGGTGGCCGGCAGATGGCGCCGAGGAGCGGGACCTTGCCGTCACCGTCCCGGCGGCCGAGGCCGGGGCCATCCTCGCCGGCGAGCTCAGCCCCAGCGTGGCGTTCATGCGCGGCCGGCTCAAGACGAGCGGCGATGCCGGCGCGGTCCTCGATGTGCTGGCGGCCAGCGCCACCTCTTCGTTCATCGAGGTACTCGCCCGGCTGCGAGGCGCCACGTCGTGACAGGGCCAAAACCGGCCGGTCGCCGCCGGAAGGGCAAAAAGGGCGAGATCGATGGGAGTCCCATCCAAACCGGTGGTAGCAACGAACACCAGACACGCATGCCCCCTTCGTTGATCGACGCCAGCGATGGCGCCCTCGTGGTCGCCATCGGTCGCTACCGTGAGGACGCCCTGGCTGAGACCTACCGTCGCCATGCCGGCGCCGTGTTCGGGCTGGCTCGTCGGGTTCTCTCTGACCTGTCGCTGGCCGAGGAGATCGTCCAGGAGGTCTTTTTGCGCCTGTGGGACCACCCGGACCGCTTCGATCCCGACCGGGGGTCGCTGCGCTCGTTCCTCCTGGCCCAGGCCCACGGGCGGGCTGTCGATCTCCTCCGGTCCAACACATCTCGACGCCAGCGGGAGCTGCGCGAGGCCCGCAAGGCGGCCGAGGCCGGCTATGACATCGAGCACGAGGTGTGGGATCTCGCGGTTGCCGATCGGGTCAAGGAGGCGGTGGCGGTACTCCCCGAGGACGAGCGAAAGGCCATTCAGTTGGCTTACTTCGGCGGCCAGACCTACCGGGAGGTGGCGACCGCCTTGGGCGAGCCGGAGGGCACCGTGAAGAGCAGGATCAGAGTTGGCCTGAAGCGGATGCGGTCCGCTCTGGCGGACGTGGGTGGGGCAGGTGTCCCGTGGAACGAATGACCTCGCACGACGATCTCGCCGAGCTGCTGGGCGCGTACGCCCTCGACGCGGTGGAAGCTGACGAGGCTGAGCTGCTGAACCGGCACCTCGAGACGTGCCCGCGTTGTCGGGCCGAGCTGCGGGGCCACCGGGAGACCGCCGCCCTCCTCGGTTACATCGGCGGTCCGGCCCCTGTGGGGTTGTGGGATCAGATCGTGGCCAGCGCCCAGGAGCCGCCCCCTGCCCTGCGTCTCGAGGCCCGCACCGCCCCGTTCGTGCCGCCCGGCTCGGCTGGTGACCCGGGCTCGCCGTCCCCCTTGGAGCGGCCCCGTCGCCACCGGCGGCGGTCGTTGCGGGTGCGCTCCCTGGCCATGGTGGCCGGTGTGGCCGCCGCCGCCGTCGCCGTCCTCGGGTTCCAGGTCAGCAGGCTGGACAACCGGACCGCCGTGCTCAACAACGAGGTCGCCTCCCTGGCGCCCAGCGTGTCGATGAGCGCCGTGCGCCTGGCTCTGGCCACCCCCGGCAGCCGTCACGTGCATCTGACGGCGTTCGCCGCCAAGGGGTCCTCCGCAGAAGCGGTGGTCCTGCCCAGCGGCCAGGGTTACATCTACGACGCGCAGATGGAGCCGCTCGGTGCCGACCGGACCTACCAGCTGTGGGGTGTCGTCGGTGATCAGCGGATCTCCTATCAGCTGCTCGGGTCCGAACCCGCCCCGGTCGTTCCGTTCCGGGCCGGTACCGACGCGCAGGCCCTGGCCGTGACCAACGAGGTGGCCGGCGGGGTGGAGCGCTCCAACCAGCCCCTGGTGGCGATCGGACCCCTCGACGCCGCGCACGTCGGCCCCGACGCCAAGGACCGCGGCACCCACACCTGAGCTGGCGACGGGCCCGGCTAGCCGGCCGCGTTCCCTCGACCGGCCTGAAGCCGACCGGCTTGAGAGGCCGATCGGCCAGACCGATGCTCGTCGGCTATCGGGCTCAGCCGGGGCGCCCACCCCTGAGGCTGAGTGTTCCCCGCAGAACAATCAGCGGGTGGTGTCGAACGCCCTACGGCGTTCGAATCGAGCCTGAGCGCTGACCAGGAGGGCGTCGACGAGGGCGGTGGCATCGAGGCCTGTGGCGTTCCAGAGCATCGGGTACATGGAGATGGCGGTGAACCCGGGCACGGTGTTGATCTCATTGACGAGCAGCCCCCGGCCGGGCTCTTCGTAGAAGAAGTCCACCCTGGCCATGCTCTCCACCCGTAGGGCCCGGCACGCCTTGACGGCCATGGCCTTGGCCTCGGTCGCGACCGAGGCAGGGACGTCGGCCGGTATGGCCAACCCGGCCGCCCCGACCAGATACTTGTCCTCGAAGTCGTAGAACTCGTGGCTGGGCAGTGTTTCGCCCGGCTCGGTGACAGCCAGATCGACATGGCCGAGCACACCGAGCTCGATCTCCCGGGCAGTGACCCGTTCTTCGATCACCACCCACTCGTCGTAGCGGAGGGCCAGGGCCAGCGAGGCCGTCAGCGCCTCGGGCCCGTCGGCTTGGGATATCCCGATGGTCGAACCGAGGTTGGCCGGTTTGACGAACACCGGCCAACCCAGAGACCGCTCCACCACCGCCGCGGTCTCCTCGTCGATCTCGTCCACCCGGAGGACCAGGTGCCGGACCTGGGGCAACCCGGCGGCCCCCAGGATGACTTTGGCCACTCCCTTGTCCATGGCGGCAGCCGAGCCCAACACTCCCGAGCCCACGTAGGCCAGACCGGCCACCTCCAACAAGCCCTGCAAGGTGCCGTCCTCACCCATGGGTCCGTGGACCAGGGGGAAGACGACCGTCTCGCCCCTCGGGCCGTCTCCGGCCAGCGCTCGCAGGGCGTCGACCTCGGGGGCGGTCAGGTCGGCGGGCGTGGGCAGTCCGGTGCCGGCCGCCGGCCCGCTCCCCAGGCCGGACCGGTGGCCCCCCACGGCCCGGTCCGGCTCGGCCTGGTCCGGCGCGGTCTGGTCCTGAAGGGCCTTGGTTGCATCCACCCATCTGCCGTCGAGGGTGACCCCCAGCACGGTCACGTCGTAGCGGCGCAAGTCGAGCGCATCGAGGACGTGGCGGGCCGAGATGCACGATACCTCGTGTTCAGCGGACCGCCCGCCGTAGACGAGCACCACGCGGGCGACGGGAGGAGAAGGGTGGACGGCGGGGGGCGAAGGATCGCCGGACATGGTCCGTCACGGTAGCGCTGGCCTGCCAAGATCGGCGGGATGCAGTGGACCTCGGCCCAGATCGTCGATGCCACGCAGGGAACCGTCCGTCACGCGGGTGAGCTGGGTGCCAGGCTGGACGGCGTCGGTATCGATTCCCGCCGAATGAAGCCGGGGATGCTGTTCGTGCCGGTGCTTGCGGAGCGCGATGGGCACGACTTCATCGCCGCTGCTCTCGCCGCGGGCGCCGGGGGGTTCCTGGCCATGCCCGGTCGAACCGGGGATGTGGGCGGCCGCCAGGGCACGGTGTCCATCGAGGTCGCCGACACCCGGGCTGCGCTCGCCAACCTGGGATCGGCAGCCCGTGATCGTCTGACCGGGCCGGTGGTGGGCATCACCGGATCGGTCGGCAAGACGTCGGCCAAGGATCTGGCGGCCGCCGCCCTCGGTACTGCGCTTCGGGTGGCAGCCAGCGAACGGTCGAACAACAATGAGCTGGGCGTGCCGCTCACCCTGGCCAACGCCCCCGGCGCCACCAACGTGGCGGTGGTGGAGATGGGCGCCAGGAGACCAGGGCACATTCGCGACCTCTGCGCGGTGACCCGGCCCACGATAGGGGTGGTCACGGCGGTGGCGGCGTCGCACACCGAGACGTTCGGCAGCATCGAAGGGGTGGCGGCGGCCAAAGCGGAGCTCATCGAGTCCCTGCCGGCGTCGGGCACCGCCGTCCTCAACTGCGACGACTCCCGGGTGGCGGCCATGGCTGGGCGGAGCGCGGCGCCCGTCCTGCTGTGGTCAGCTGAGGGCCGACCGGGGGCGGACGTCACGGCTCATGACGTCCGCATCGACGATCAGCTGCGGGCCAGCTTCGTGTTGCGGTCGCCGTGGGGCTCGGTCCCGGTTGCCCTCGAGATCCGTGGGGTCCACCAGGTGGGCAACGCCCTCGCCGCCGCCGCCGTGGCCCTGTGCTGCGGAGTGGACCTCGACGGCGTGAGCACGGGCCTGGCCCTGGCTCAGCTGTCCCCGTGGCGCATGGAGGTGCGTCCCGCGCCCGACGGCGGCCTGGTCGTCAATGACGCCTACAACGCCAACCCGACGTCGATGGCGGCCGCCTTGCGGTCGCTGTCCGCTCTGGGCGCGAGCCGCCGGGTCGCGGTCCTCGGGGCCATGGCCGAGCTGGGACCCGACGAAGCCGACGGCCACCGGCGGGTGGCTGCCCTGGCCGCCGAGCTGGGCATCGAGGTGGTGGCGCTGGGCACCGACCTGTACGGATTGCCGCCCGAGGAGAACATGGCGGCGGCCGCCACCCGCATCGGGAGCATCGGTCCGGGGACCGCAGTGCTGGTCAAGGGCAGCCGGGTGGCGGGCCTGGAGCGCCTCGCCGCCCTCCTCGCCCCCCCGGTCAGCTCCCCGCCCGCCGGGTCAGGGTCAGGATGAGACGCCGACACCGACCTTGACGGCGTTGGTTGCGCTCTGGAAGCCGCTGGCCGGATACGACGGGTACATGGTCGTGTTGTTCAACATCAGGCCGAGAAGGGTCTGATGGCGGCTCTCGACGCCGAGCACCGAGGCGAGGGCGCTGTTGTATGCGGCCTTGCTCAGGCCACCGATGGCGTTCTGGTAGGTCTGGGAGGCCGCTGACTCCAGCATGTACGCCAGGGCGATGATGTCGTTCTCCGTCTTGAGCCCGGTCAGGGCAGGGGCGATCACCTGGGCGCTGACAACCGGGTTGGGCTCGGTGAACGGCTGGCCACCGGCCTTGTTGGTGGCCGTCTCGAAGGCGGCGGCGTGTTGTTGGTGCTGCTCCATGAAGTTCTTCGCCACTCCGCCAACAGCGGCATCGGTGATCAGGCCCGTGTTGATGCTCTTCTGGTAGGTCTGCACCGCGAGGGCCTCCAGCGAGCTGGCCGTGCGCAGGGCGGTGATGTCGGTGACCGCCGAGCCGGCCGCGGTCGCCGGCGGAGCCGGGGTGGATGTCGGTGCCGTGGTCGCCTTCGAGCTGGCCCCGCAGGCGGCGAAGACAGCCGACGTGGCAACCGCGACACCACCCAACGTGAGGAACCGGCGACGGCCGATGCCGCCGGTGATCAACTCGTCCTTCTCGTCCCCGTTGAGCTCATCGGTTTCCACCATCCGAGTCAATGCCTCGGATTGCAACGTCATGGCCACGTCGTTGTGACGGGTGATCTCGTCCAGTTGCCGGCGGATGAAGTCGTTGCTGATGTCCATCATTCTCCTTCAGAAGGGTCAGATCGTCAGGTTCTCGATTTGAGGTTGTTGCCTGACGGTTGCTGATCAGGCGCCAGACGCCATCGGGTACTGGCCGGATGTGATGGCGGCGGTGGTGGTGATGAAGGCCGGGATGTAGGTCCCGTTGTCATCACCGGGGGCCAGGCCGATCATGTGGCCGAGCACGACGGCGTGCTGCGATTCGACGGGAAGGATCGAGGCGGTCGTCCTGAGGGCCGTGGCATCGCCCAGAGCGCCAATCGCGGCGAGATACGTTGCCGCCGCCGCGTTCTCCAGCCCGTAGGCGATCGTCAGGATCGCCGTCTGGTTGGCGGCATCGGCGATCATCGTCTCGACGCTCTGCGTCAGCTTCGGGTTGGGTTTCGCCTTCGAGCCGTCGCCGGCGAAGGTGCCGAACGCCTGGGCGTGGGCCTGGTGGTGGAAAGCGAAGGTCTTGGCGATCGTCAGGGCGGCGCCGGTGACCTTCCCCGTTCTGGCGGCCGCTCCGTAGGCGGCCACCGCAGCCAGTTCCACGCTCTCCGCGAATGCGGCAATGGACTTGTCCGACGTGGCCTGGGCGTACGCCGGGCTCCACAGGCTGGCCAGCGGGATCATCGCCCCGCCGATGGCCAGGGTGACCCCCCCGAGGCCGAGACCGTGCATGAAGCGTCGCCGGGATGGCGCCACGAGGCGTTTGCTCAGGTGCAGGTCATGCTCGCTGATCTCCATGGATGTACCTCTCCTCGGATCTTGGCTCGGGCTCCGACCAAAGCCCGCATGGTGCCACGGGCAGCCGAGAACCGGACCGCACGGCTCGTCAGCCTGCCTCTCAGCACCCGACACCTGCTCGCCGAGGCGACTACGGAGTGACCTTGATGGTTCCAGTCATGTCGTTGTGGATGCCGCAGATGTAGGGGTAGGTGCCCGGCGCGGTGAAGGTGTGGGAGTACGTGCTTTGCCCACCGCCGGCGCTCAGGTCGGCGCTCGTAGGGACGGACTTGTTCGAGAACTGGACCGTGTGGGGGGTGCTGTCCTGGTTGGTCCACGTCACCGTGGTCCCGACCTTCACTGTCAGGGCTTGGGGCTGGAAGGTGAAGTTCTTGATCGTGACCGAGTTACCGCCCGAGGCGGCGCTCCCCGGCGCCGGGGTGGTGGTCTTGGTGGCAGACCCGCAGGCGGTGACGAAACCGCAGAGCACGAGGACGATGGCCATGGCCGAGAGCCGCAGCCGGGCCCGCCCGCCACCGCGGGGAAGGTCGTGGCGCGTTTCAAGCGACAGAGGGGTCATCACCTCAGCCTAGGACGCTGCCGCCCCACCCGACGAGCCAAACCTTCGGTTCGTGTCTGGCCGGGACGGCCGCTCAGGGCGACACGGATCGTTGGCGGTCCCGGAGCGCTCGGTAGCCGATCAGGGACACGCCGGCGCGCTGAGCCAGAGCACCGAAGGCCTCACTGCTGGTGACCAGATCGGCGTCGTCGACCCGCGCCGGCCAATCCGGGGCCACGGCCCGCAGCTCCGCGGTGTCGATGGCCGGACGGACGACGACCTCGGTGACGCCGGGACGCAGGTCGCAGAGCAGCCGGTCCACCGCCCGTCGGCTGCTCGACGTGCGCGGCACCCGGATCAGGTGGTCGGGCGACACGATGCCCTCCTCAGCGGCCAGGCTGCGGAACGGGAAACCGGCCTGATGCTCGACGGCGGCGTCGGGCAGTCGCAGCGGGAGGCGGAACTCCGACGCCAGCTCGAGGGCCACGTCGAAGAACTCGGGCCGGAGCTCGAGCGAACCCAGGTGAGCGCTCAGGTGGCTGACGTCGAAGCCCCAGTAGATGGCCCGCTCGATCTGGGCCCGGCACTCGCGACGGACCTCCTCGGTGTCGCCATGCTCCCAGAGGTCGTCGAGCGTTCGGGGAAAGCCGCCGTCACCGTCGAGCAAGGAGGGGGCATGGGTGAGCGGGCCCCAGCGGAACAGGTCATACTCGGCGTTGAGGGTCAGGTGGACCCCGATGTCCTCGCCCCGATGGCTGCTGGCCGCCTCCCGGGACCAGGGCCCGGGCACCATCAGCCCTGCGCTCGTCGCCGACCCGCGCCGCAGCGCCTGGTACACACCGGCGTTGCTGGCATGGGTCACCCCGAGGTCGTCGCAGGTGACGATGACCACGATGGCGTCTGGGGGGTAGCCGAGAGCCTCGGCGAGGGAGGTCATGGTGTGCCACCCAACCCTATCGGGCGATGTCACACCCTCCGACGAAGCTGGAATCCATGGCAGACCAGTTGAGGCTTCTCGACGCAGCGTCGAACGACTACCGCTTGGATGAGAGGACCAAAGAGCTGGGCCGGGCCGGCGTGGCCGCCGCCCGCCAAGCCCTCGAAGAAGCTCGCCGGCGTGCCGCCTGAACGTTGACCTGGCGGCGGTCGTGCCGGCACCCCCGCAGGCGTCACTACCATGCGCTTGGTGACCTACGGCATCACGATCCCGTTCGACAAGGTGCCACTCGCCGAGCACCGAGCCTGGTTCGACGAGCTGGCGCAGCTCGGCTACACGGACCTGTGGTCGTCCGAGGCCGACGGCACCGATGCCTTCACCCCTCTTGCCCTGGCGGCGGCGTGGGCACCGACGCTGCGGCTCGGCACCGCCATCGTGCCGGCGTTCACCAGGGGCCCGGCGTTGATGGCCCAGAGCGTCGCCGCCCTGGCCGAGGCGGCCCCCGGACGCTTCGTGTTCGGGATCGGCACGTCGTCCAACGTGATCGTCGAGCGATGGAACGACCTGCCCTTCGCCGAGCCGTACCGCCGCACCCGCGACATGGTCCGCTTCCTGCGCCAGGCCCTGAGCGGCGAGAAGGTGGACGCCGCCTTTGACACCTTCGCCGTCCGCGGCTTCCGGCTGGGTCGACCCCCGGCGATCGTCCCGCCGATCCTGGTGGCAGCCCTCCGTCCCCAAATGCTGCGCCTGGCCGGCCGGGAGGGCGACGGGGCCATCCTCAACTGGTTGGCCGCCGAGGATGTGCCCAAAGTCGTGGCCGAGGTCGGGCCCGGCCGCGAGATAGCGGCCCGTCTGTTCGTGTGCCCGTCGGAGGATGCCGACAACGTGCGGGCGCAGGGTCGCCGGCTCATTGCTGCCTACCTCAACGTGGCCGTCTACGCCGCCTTCCACGATTGGCTGGGCCGGGGCTCGGTTCTGCAACCGATGTGGGATGCCTGGAAGGCCGGTGATCGCAAGGCCGCCGTAGCCGCCATCCCCGATGAGGTGGTGGACGCCCTCATCCTGCATGGCTCCCCCGATGAGGTTCGCACCAAGGTGGATGCGTATGTCACCGCCGGGGTGACGACCCCGGTCCTGGCCATCGTGCCCTTCGGCATCGAGATCCGACAGGCCGTCCGCGACCTGGCCCCCGTCCGCTAACCGCCCGTGATCGCTCGGGTCCGGGTCTCAGGCGAAGAGGGTCAGCTGTTCGGCCCGGCCGGCTCGGACGGTGAGCGGCTCCCAGCCGAGACCTCCACGCGTGCCCACCCAGCGGATCTCCAGGCGATCGAGGGTGAGGCTGCGGGCTCGCCCCGAGCCGTCCACCACCCCGATGCTGCCGTCGGGTTCGCGCCGGCTGAGCAGGCCTTCCTGCCACCGCCCACCCGGTCGGGCCTGCCAACGGACCTGCTCGCCCCGGTGGACGCCCAGGGCGGTCAGTCCCGGATCGCCGGGGCCGGGCCGCGCCAGGAGGTCCGGGGAACGGTCACGCCGGCGACGACCGGAGCCGGCGGTCACCACCCCGCGTCCCTGGTCACGGTGAAGTCCGGGGCACCGTCCCCGGCGGCGCCGGTCACCGTGACCAGGAAGGTCCTGCTGTCGGCGCCGAAGCACGAAGGCTTGCCGATGGTCACCGTCGCCGGATTGCCGTCAGCGCTCAGAGCACTGGTCACCTGGTGGGCCC
>JALYVP010000340.1 GCA_030853185.1 Actinomycetota bacterium
CCGTCCAGATGCAGACCGTCCAGCAGAACGTCAAGACCGGCATGCTGCGCCACGGGATGTACCTGGCCGAGATGACCGGTCCCGGCCGGGTCGGGATCCAGTCCATGTACGTCCACCACCACTCCGCCTGATGGCCAGCCCGGCCCCGCCGGCCTACGTGTGCCGGTACTGCCGGTTGGTGAGCGACGCGTCGGCACCCTCGTGCCCCCACTGCGGCGCACCCGTCGACGTCACCGCGCTGCGCAGCGACTCGGGGTGGGTCGAGCTCCCCGCCATCAGGGACATGGCCCGCATCCAGATGGGTCGCTCGTCGGCGCAGATCGAAGGCCTGTACGTTCCCGTGGCCGACTTCGGGCTGCACCCCGACGATTGGATCTTCTTCTCCCATCACGTCCTGCTGTGGGCCGAGCCGACCGTGGTGATGGACAGCATGCCGATGTCGGGCGGTTGGAACCGCAAGCTCGCCGGCCTGCCCCTCGTCATGATGCGGGCGGCCGGTCCCGGACACATCGCCCTGTCCGCCGACGCCCCCGGCGAGGTCGTGGCCATCCCGCTCCCCGCCGGCGGCGAGGTCATGGTCCGCGAGCATGCGTTCCTGGCCGCCACCGGCTCCATCGACTACACGTGGATCCAGTCGGGCATCTGGTACGTGACCGGTTCCGGCGACGACCGGGAGACCCACTACCCGCTGGGATGGGCGGTCGACCGCTTCTGGGCCCGGGAACCGGGACTGCTGCTGCTGCACTCGCCGGGCAACACGTTCATCCGCGACCTTGCCCCCGGCGAGCCCATCTGCGTGCAGCCCGGCGCGCTGCTCTACAAGGACCCGTCGGTGGGGATGCAGCTGCACCTCGAGTACCCGGCCACCTCGGGGGTGAGCTTCAGCCGCCGCTACAGCATGCGCACCGTGTGGTTGCGGCTGTGGGGCCCCGGCCGGGTGGCCATCAAGTCGGTGTTCCACCAGGGCGAGACGGGCGGTTACATCTCCAGCACCTCCCCGGCGACCGTGCAGCGCTGGTGAGGAACACCCCCAAGCCGGCCCGAGCCGGGCCCGGCGGGGACATTGCCCAACCCTTGCGTCCTTGACAAGCGGGGTGCTGCGTCCGATGATGGCCGACATGGCCCCGCTGACCGGTCTCCTCCTTCTCGTGTAGGCGAGCACCCCCATCGGTGCTCGCCCGAACCTCCTGCGCCCTCCGGGCCGGGAGGTTTTTTCGTTCCCAAGCTCCCTGCCGAAAGGTCCACGATGGCTCCCTACGCCTACCCGACGCCCTGCGACATGCCCTATGAGAAGTACCAGCCGACGCGCCCGCTCGAGCTCCCTGACCGGACCTGGCCCGACGCCAAGCTGACCCAGGCGCCGACGTGGTGCAGCGTGGACCTTCGGGACGGGAACCAGGCGCTCATCGACCCGATGGACTCGGCCCGCAAGCTGGCCATGTTCGAGACCCTCGTCTCCATGGGCTTCAAGCAGATCGAGGTTGGTTTCCCCTCGGCATCCCAGCCCGACTTCGACTTCATCCGCCGGATCATCACCGAGGACCGGATCCCCGACGACGTCACCATCCAGGTCCTGGTCCAGTGCCGGGCCGAGCTGATGGACCGCACCTTCGAGTCCCTCGTCGGGGCCCGCTCGGCGATCATCCACTTCTACAACTCGACCTCGACCCTGCAGCGCCGGGTGGTCTTCGGCCTGGACAGAGGCGGGATCATGGACATCGCCACCTCGGCGGCCAGCCTCATCATGAAGATGGAGGACCGCCTGCCCGGCACCGACGTCACCTACGAGTACTCCCCGGAGAGCTTCACCGGCACCGAGCCCGACTTCGCCGTCGAGATCTGTGAGGCGGTGATGGACGTCGTCGGCCCCACCCCGGAGCGGCCGATGATCCTGAACCTGCCGGCCACCGTCGAGATGTTCACGCCGAACGTGTACGCCGATGTCATCGAGTGGTTCGGCCGGACCGTGCGCGACCGCCACTCGGTCGTCCTCAGCCTGCATCCCCACAACGACCGGGGCACGGCGATCGCCGCCGCCGAGCTGGCCCAGCTGGCCGGCGCCCAACGGGTGGAGGGCACCCTGTTCGGCAACGGCGAGCGGACCGGCAACGTCGACGTCGTCACCCTGGCCATGAACCTGTTCTCTGAGGGGATCGATCCCCGCCTGGACATCTCCGACATCGACCACCTCCGCCGCGTGGCCGAGCACTGCAACCGCCTGCCCGTCCACCCCCGTCACCCCTACGTCGGCGAACTGGTCTACACCGCCTTCTCCGGCAGCCACCAGGACGCCATCAAGAAGGGCATGCACGCGCTGGAGGGCGACTACGAGCGATGGGAGGTGCCGTACCTGCCCATCGACCCCAAGCACACGGGCCGGACCTACGAGGCCATCATCCGGGTCAACTCCCAGAGCGGCAAGGGGGGCGTCGCCTACCTGATGGACGCCGAGCACGGCCTGGACCTTCCCCGGCGCCTGCAGATCGAGTTCTCCAAGGAGGTGCAGGCCATCACCGAGGCCAGCGGCACCGAGATCCGTTCCGGGCAGCTGTGGGACGTGTTCGCCCAGACCTACCTGCCCGACGACGCCGGCCTGCGACTGATCTCCTCGGAGGTGACCTCGTCGAGCGCCAGGGGGGACAGCGCCGCCACCCAGGTCACTGCCCAGATGCTCGTCGACGGCGCCCACCGCACCGTGACCGGCCAGGGCAACGGCCCCATCGACGCCCTGGTGCACGGCATCCGCACGGAGCTGGGCCTGAACTTCGAGTTCCTCGACTACACCCAGCACGCCCTGACGTCGGGGAGCGAGGCGTCGGCGGCGGCCTACGTCGAGGTGTCCGACGGGGCCGGGCGCGGTCTGTGGGGGGTGGGCATGGACACCAGCACCCTCGAAGCGTCCCTCCAGGCTGTGATCAGCGCCGCCAACCGTCTGCGGTGATGCGCCGGCGTCAGGCCAGGTAGGCGACGATGTCGAGGAGCAACTGCGCCGTACCGACGACCGCGTCGCTCAGGTGGAGCGACACCTGCCCGGCGTAGCTTCCGGAGCCGAAGCCGACCAGGACCTGGGCGGCGCTGGGGCTGCCGCCATCGGCGAAGTAGCAGCTGACTGCCGCGGTGCCCTCGGCTCCGTCGGCGGCGTAGGCGGTGACGAACCCGTTGTAGGTGGCGTCGAGCACGGCCACCGTGGCGACGACGCCGACGGCAGTGTCGGGGATCCCGGCCTGGCCGGCGACTCGAAGCGTCACCACCCCTCCGGCGTCGAGAGGGCCGGCGGGAGCGCCGGGAAACCCGGTGCCGTCGCGGGTGTCCAGCGCCCGCCTGGCCGGCAACGGGACCACGTTGGCCGAGGCCAGCAGCGAAGCGGGGTCTCGCCCGGCCACCGCATGTCGGGCCGCCCTGAGCCCGGCGAGGCCGCGCCGGGCC
>JALYVP010000074.1:0-5180 GCA_030853185.1 Actinomycetota bacterium
TCGGGTCAAACGCCGACATGCCCACACTCGATGCCAGCGGAAACATCGGCATCTACAACCTGGCCGGTCGCACCAATGTCCTCGTCGACGCCTTCGGCTACTTCTCCGCGGGCAGTGGGTAGCCTCGCCGCGCCCAGCGGCCGCGAGCAAACTCGCTCAACACAGCCGAGAGTCGGACCTCGCTCACTACCGTCCCTCCACCATTCGGTAACGCGACGTATGGAGGCATGTTTATCAGTATCCTAGCTCTGCACCGTTCAGTCATTTCGCCATCGTCATGGAGCCCGCCGACCGGCTCCGGTCGGGTCGCCGACAGAAAAGGGAGGCGACCCATACCGTTCCGGCTTGTGCGAAGATGAACGGATCGAAAACAGTGTTTTACGGTCAGTGAGCATATTCCGTGATCCTAAAGCAATAACGAACCGCCCCCCTTCCGATGCGGACGGCCAGCCTCACCTTTCATGCGAAGAGAGAAGCTATTGACTCGCAGCCACGCAGGGCTCCTGACGACCATCTACGGCGTGGTGGAGATGTCGCCGATCGCCCGGCTGTTGCAGGTCGAGGTGGTCCAGGCCACCCGAGCCCGAGCCCGCGGGGTTCGAGAGATGGACGCGGGCACCGTCATGCATCTGGTGGAGGCGGTGTCTCACGCTGGCGTGCCGAGCCACCTCGTAGGTGGGTGGGGGGTGGATGCGCTCGTCGGCCACCAGACCCGACTTCATGACGATCTCGATCTGGCCTACGAATCATGTCCTGGGACCGGCTCGACACTGGAATCGGTCCTCTCTGAGTGTGGTTATCGTCGCATAAGCATCGAAGATGTCACCCACGCGCTCTTCCCGGTGAGGATCCTCTTCTCTGACGGGCACGGACGCAGCATCGATCTCCTGCCGTTCAGGCCGTTCGACCCAGGCGTCTCTTTCGAGGTGCCAGACGCTCCCGGTCGCGCCGAACTGCCAACCATCGAGCGCCGGGCCTTCGTCACCGGTAGCCTCAGGCGTGGGTCGACACGGATGACAGTGAGCTGCCTGGGAGTGCAACAGCAACTGGCGTCTCGCGTTTCCTACGAGCCACGCCGATCCGACAAGCACGACGTCGCCCGTTTGCTCAGGCATGTGACGGCAAGTGCTGAACAGCGAAGGAGGTCGGGCGGACCGATGGTGTCGAGACCTGGGGCCGGGGGGTGAGGTTCCGCCATCGCTTCGCAAGCCGGATGGGCAGTGTTCACGAGAGACTGCGAGGGCCGTCCGAGGCCAGTACCCTCATCGTCCCCGTGCCAGGAGCAAAAGAACTGATCGCGGCGTGCAACGACTCGCTCGGAATCACCTCGGCGGCGGAGATACCGCCGCACATCACAGTTATCTACCCGTTCGTGCCACCGAGCCGGATGGACGACCGATGCGAAGGATGCCTCGCCGAGATCTTTGCCCGCACCCTCCCTTTCACCTTCGCCCTCGAGGAGCTCGGACACTTCCCGGGAGTGACCTGGTTGCGCCCTACTCCTGCGCCGAGCTTCGAAGCGTTGACCGAAGCTGTCGTCGGAGCCTTCCCTCATTACCCTCCCTATCGAGGAGCCTACGAAGCTACAGTCCACCACCTCACGGTTGCGATGCGGAGCCCTCTCCCTGCTTCGCTCAACGTCATCGTGGAGGATATGCTTCCCATCGCCGGTGCGGCGGAGGAGGTGTGGCTCATGTGTCGTCTGGCCGGCGGTCGGTGGGAAGTGAAGGATCAGTTTTCGCTCGGGCTCGCCCGCCCTCAACGGCCGGGGCTCCTGCCTCTCGCCCCGATCTAGATGACGGCGCTGGCCGATTCGCTTCCGCTCCGTTCGGAGGTTGGGCATTGGGCGGGGTGCGACCGTGACGGCTTTCCAGTTGGTGCTCTGGCCAGGATGCCGCAGTGCGGGCAAGGTGGTAGGCCAAGCGAACTCTGTGCTGTCCCGACCACATATTGAGTCGGGGCAGACGAAACGTATCGGTTTCGGGCGTCACTCGACCGTTGAGGAAGGTGTAAGCGCCTAGATAACCTGCTTCGGCGGCAACCGCCCTGGCCAATGGGTTGTAGTGACCATAGGGATAGGCGAACAAGGTGACGGGCCCTTGGACAAGATCCTCGAGCTGCCTCCGAGAGCCCTTGATCTCCTCCGAAACCTGGGCAGCAGGGATGTCGGTCAACGAAGCGTGGGTGCGGGTGTGTGATGCCACCCTGAGACCGGCCGCCGACCACTCCTCGACCTCCCCGGAGGTCATCACCCGTTCGGCCCCCGGCCACCACGGCGGGTCATTTCCGAGTTCGGCGCTAACGGTGAAGACGGTCGCCGGAACGCCCAGGTCGACCAGCACGGGCAAAGCATCGTGGTGGACGCCGGCCAGGCTGTCGTCGAAGCACACCGCTGCCCACCCGTCGACATTCCGGCCCGCAGCAACCGCCTCCGACAACTCGAGAAGGTCAACGAAATGTGTCCCCCACTGACGGGCCCACGACAGGTGGTTGCGCAAAAGCTCGGGTGAGACGTAGTAGTCGGTGATGTCGGTTGGGTCCGAGCCAACATTGTGATAGGTCATGACAATCGCCCCGCGCGGTTTCAGGCGTCGGCCGAGGAGCGTCGCCATCGCGTCCGCTCCCCCGCGCATCTGACTGCCTAGGCGGGCATACGGGGTCATACTCGGCTCATCCACACATCGAGCAGGCCGGTGTAGGAATCGGCCACCTGATCAGAGGCGAACATTGCAGCACGGGCAATCGCCCGATCGCCGAGCCGGCGGCGAAGGCTTGCCTGTTCGGCCAGGCGCAACAGGGCGTCGGTGAGGTCCGGGACCGATGCGCTTGGGGGGATCAGGCCGGCACCCTCGTAGAGTACTTGGTCTCCCCCCGCCTCGGCCGCTGCCACACAAGCCAGCCCGCATGACATGGCCTCGGCCAAGCTGTTAGACAGCCCTTCCCGCACCGACGAAAGCACGAAAACGTCTGAAGCCCATAGATACGTCTCCACATCATCCACGGCGCCAGGCAGGATAGTCAGGGCTTCGACCCCAGCAGCCCGCAACGAGGACCGGAGAGGTTCCATCTCGCCGCTACCGACGAGCACCAAGCGGGCGCGCACACCTCTGCGAATCAGCGCGGCAAAGGCTTCCGCCAAGCGGTCCAATCCCTTGTCGGCATCGAAGCGACCGGTGTAGATAAACGCGACCTCGTCGTTTCCCAGACCGAGACGCCCGCGTGCAGCGGCGCGCTCGGCGGGATCGGCCAAGCGGAACTTCTGCCCGTCGACCGGCACGGGAATTACCTTGCAGCGTTTCAACCCTAGGCCGTGCAGCTCCCCCTCGATGGCTGGTGTGAGCGCCACGTGACCACAACCCTCGAGGACTCGGCGGCGAATCCACCGTTGCGCCCGACGCAAGAGGTTGCGGGCCGGGCCTACGACGTCGGTAGCCTCACCGTTGGCTGCCCAGATCACAATCGTTTTGCGGCGTAGACCCGACGCAACGGCCACAACAGCATAGTCGGAGTACATGATGGTCTGCACCATCGCCAACTGGTTCCGCCGCCTGGTCAACCACCACCACAGGCACGGCAGCGACGCCTTCTCGGACAGCCCGCACCGCCCGGGGAAACCGAAACGCCGAACGCTGATTCCGTCAACGAGGTCGCGGCGCGCCCAGGTGCGTTCATACCGGCGGGTAAGCACCTGAGCCGGTACCCCGATTGCCGTCAGTCCGCGGGCCTGGTTTGTGGCCTGGCGAACCGTGCCACCGAGCGTCGGGTTGTAGTCAGGGACAACGATCACCGCCTGACGGCCGATCATCGATGCCGGCAATCGCCGAGGGTCAACTCGGTATGGTTTCTCGGACACCAACGGAATGGTAACAGCAACCTTCGCGGCCGCCGGTCATCTCCGGGCCGTCTCGACGACCGATGATTACCGGGAGACAACCTCGCTAGCCGCTCGTCCTCTCGCATTCCAGAAGGAATGCCAGCGGCCTTCAATCGAGGCCTTCAGCGCCCCGGCAAAGTTGCTTTCCAGGTCAGCCAATCGGCGGAGGGCCTGCAAACCCGGAGAAGAGGCGGCGTAGACCGTAGCCACGTCATAAGCACCGTCGCTCCACTCGCGCTTGTAAGGGAGATCACCTGTCAGCAAGTCGACCTCGGTGGCTCCCGCGGCGAAAGCGTGCCCGACAAGTGCCCGCATGACCAGATGACCAGGCGAGAACTCGCCGGCGGCCGGGTCGAACCGAGGTCCGGAGTAGCTCCACGTGGTACCACTCCGCAGAGCGAAGGCCGATGCCACGGGGCAATCATTGATGTAGAGGACGAGCATTGCCAACCGCGACTGCGAAGCTGCCGCTCGTAGCATGTCAACCGTGAACCCACGGTAGGCGCCAGAGAGAAAGTGGAGCCTTGGGTGGGCGGCCTCGGCGCGGTCAAAGACAGCGGTTACGTCCGCCACCCGTCTGGTGACATCGTCAATATCGGTGAACACCGAGACCTCGACGCTGGCACCCTCCTGCTCCCGCCGGTGGTCGGCCCGCCGCAATTTGCGCCGAAGCGATGATGGGCGAGCCTCCATGTACTCGCCCAGCGTTCCCTTCACAGCGATCGTCGGGCACGCCGAGCTCAGCTCAGCGGACCACGACCGTCCCTCAGACCTCCGGAGTGCCGTGAGGCCGAGACCGCCGTGGCGGTAGCCGTGCAGATCAAGCACGGAGCGCCGTTCGTCGAGCAAAGCAGACCACAGCTCCCGGCCCGCGGCCTCATGACCAGGGGCCACGAGCACTTCGCTCACTGGACCCAGGTTGGCGCCGATAAACCTGTACCGGTCGACGCCTGCAAGCCGCTGGCGGTAAAGGGGCGCGAGACCAAGCAGCGCGCCGGCGGACTCGACCACAACAATGTGGAGCTCCCCCCGTCCGAGATGGTTCCACCATGCGAGACACCAGAAGGGATGCGTGTAATGGCGACCGCCCGTCTGATCAGCAAGGTCCGACCATTGGACTACGAGCTCTTCGGCATCGTCTGGTTTCCGAACCACCCGAACCGTCATCCCCAGATCCTACGACCAGGTGACGGTCACGGGAGTCGAGGCGGCTTGGGTGTTGACCGGGCCAGTGTTGGCGATGTAGGCGACGTAACGCTGCGTTGACGCCACCGCCTGGCTGACGGTGGTGGAGACGGTGGAGCCG
>JALYVP010000074.1:5280-12735 GCA_030853185.1 Actinomycetota bacterium
GCCGCCGTCGAGCCAAAACGCACCGCGGTGGCTCCCGTGAAGTTAGCCCCCTTGATCGTGACTGAGGTCCCGCCCAGGGACGAACCGTAGCTGGGACTCAACGCCGTGACCGCCGGAGCCGGCGGCGACGATGAGCTCGACCAGGTGACGGTCACGGGAGTCGAGGCGGCTTGGGTGTTGACCGGGCCAGTGTTGGCGATGTAGGCGACGTAACGCTGCGTTGACGCCACCGCCTGGCTGACGGTGGTGGAGACGGTGGAGCCGGAGGGAGCGTGGGCGGCGGCCACTCCCGTGGTCACATCGTAGATGTAGAGCCCGTAGGGGGTGGGCCCGATGTCTTGGTTGGCGGTGGCGGTGAGGGTGACGACTCCCCCGATAGGTGCGGTGGTGGCACTCGCCGAGACCGCGACAGCGTAGCCATTGGCGGCCTGGGTGTAGCTGTATTGGTCGGCGGAGCTGGTCGGGGAGGTGCCCGACGAGTTGGTCACCGTCACGTCCACGTTGCCCGATCCCGCTGGAGCGACAGCGCTGATCTGGGTAGGGGAGGTCACCGCGATCGAGGTGGCCGCCGTCGAGCCAAAACGCACCGCGGTGGCTCCCGTGAAGTTAGCCCCCTTGATCGTGACTGAGGTCCCGCCCAGGGACGAACCGTAGCTGGGACTCAACGCCGTGACCGCCGGAGCCGGCGGCGCACCGCCGCACGGCACGACACCGTGGTCGGGCGTCGCCCCCCCGACGGTCTGGAAGGCATAGTCGGCTCCCGTTGCACGGAGCCCTAGCTTGAGCACCCCGAAGTCCGAGTAGTCGGCAGACAACAAGCCCGGCGACTGGCCACCGGGATCGCCGCCGAGGTTGACGCCACCCGTTCCGACGATGAACTCTGAAGTTCCGCTCGAGGAAGGCTGGCCGTTGTCATCCAGCGGGCCGAAGTGCTCATAGGAGTGTACGTGGCCATCGAGGAACATGGCGACGTGATTGCCAACCGCATCGTTCCACAGGGTGGCAAAGTCCACTGGCGTGCCGAACTGGCCAACCGACCATCGAGGCTCATGAAGGGCAACAAGGGTGCACTTGCCGGCGTTGGCGGCTAGGTCGTGACGGAACCACGTTTCTTCGGGGGTCCCTGGTCCGCAGCCGCCGATGGCGTTGCACTCCGAATCGAGGGCCACCACATGCCACGTCCCCGCGCTCACGGGTATGTTGTAGCTGTACCAGTCGTTGTTGGGACCCGTCACCGACGTCGGCAACTCGGCTAGCCCTGACGGGCCGAAGTTGGCGAAATAGTTGGACCCGGACGTTAGGGGACGCTGTCCGGAGTCGTTCGTGTCCCCGTACTCCTGGTTGCCGGGGATAGGATGCGTGTTGCCCTTCGAAACCCCTGTCAACGAACCCCAACTTGTATCATAGCTACGCTGGTAGAAGGAAAGAGGGGGTTGCTGGCCCTGCGGGGCGGTCGGGTCGTACTGAGTGTCTCCCAAGGGCATCAGGTACTGAGGAGCTATGGAGCGAATCTCCTTGGCCGTTGAGGCCCCGGCGCACGCTGTAGGGGTGCCGGAGCCGTTGAAGTAGGAAGGGTCGTTGGGCCCGCACGCGATATCACCACCGGCCACCAACACGGGAGTCGATGACTTCTGCGCTAGAGAGGAAACCTGTGCAGGGGAGGCAGAGCGGGTCGGCTGAGCACTTGCCGAGGCCCCGCCGATCACCGATGAGCCGGTGGCCCCTATCAGCACCGTCAAACCAGCGGCGAATCGCCGGACTCTTCCGATATGCCCCCTCCGGACCATGCGCCGCGTTCGCAACGTGGTTCCGTCCCTTCTCGTGTTCTAACTAGGGCCGGCTTAGGCGCTTGGGCGACGCCGGCTGAAACGAACCACCAGCATCCCGCCACCAATGAGCACGAAGCCCACGATGACCGTGCCAATCACGTCGGTCCCCGTAAAGGCCAAGCCACCGCTGCCAGACTGATTTCCCTGCTGGTTTCCGAATGACGCAGTCTGGGTGACGACTGCCGGCGGGTCCGCCGGCTGAGCACTAGTGACACAGTTTGGGTTCGTCGTCCCCGTAGCGCCGTTACCTACCGGGCATGGGTCCGTGGTGGACGAGCCACCCTGGTTGCCATACGGGGTTGTCGGCCCATTGGCGGCACTCTGCGCCGTGGCCGAGGCAACGCCGAAGCCGAGCGCGGTCACGCTCAGGGCCATCATCAAAAGAACCGTTGCGGCAAGACGCTTGATCATGCTGGCCTCTCTCGTGGCTTGTTCGCTACGATGCGACATTTCCGCAACGTACGGACGGTTCGCTTATCTACCGCCAATTAGAAGGAAGCATAGGCGTTCTACGGCTCTGACCGCAAGGAGCGTTCCAATCTCCCAGAAATACCGCATTCAGTGGTCACCAGGTCACAGCTCGGGATAGCGCGTCGGAGAAGGTTTGATCTTGGGTTCGCCACCTCGTGGCCGGGATGCGTGCTGATGGGTCGACAACAACCCGGCCGCGGTGGCCAGCCAGCAGGAAGCTCCACCGGATCGTCGTCGACTGACCGGCAGGCACGATCACCGGCACGGCCAAGACAGCGGAAGTGTAGTCGGATCCTTCAGCGCTGACAGCGGGGCGGTCCACCGTGGCGTAGCCAGCCGCCTTGGGGAAGTCGAGGGCCGCGACGCCGACGTAGGTTCCCGACGGCAGGCTCTGGCCGTCGCCGGCGGCAACGTAAGGGGACAGACCCGAAGGGGTGTTGTTGACGATTGTTGCCGCGATGGTGATCTTGGTGTTGGCCCCCTCGTTCGCCAACGTCAAGGCCGTGGTGATCTGCTGGTAGGGGTCGAGCTTGTTCGCCCCGGTGTTGAGCAGGCCGAGAAGGAGACCGCTGCGGTCGACCTCGCCGCCGATGCCTGCGGCGGTCCAGTCGGCCTCGATCGCCGGGTTGGCCGCCCACGCCAGGAGGTGCCGACCACCGGCAGCACCAGTGAGGTTGCTGCCCAGGCTGGCCAGTGACACTGATCCTTGTTGCACCGCGCCCAGCACGCTGGCAGCGAGCGCTCCGAGCTCCTCATGACGAACGTCGTCCAGGTTCCCCTCGGCCGACAGCCCGGCGTACTGGTCCTTGAGCAAGATCTGCTCGACGTCGTCGGCGTTCGCCGTTTGACCTCCTCCGCTCACCGGGCCGGTTGCCCCCAGGATGGCTTTCAGCCCTTCGACGTCAACGACCAGCACGCCGTCGACCTTCTGGTTCATCTGGTCCTGCCACATCTGGGCGGCAAGAGCGGCGTTGGCGGGGAACTGCGGGGAGAGGCCTAAGCTCCGCCATTCCTGGTTGGGCTGGAACTGCCCCCACAGTCGTCGCAGATCGCCGGTGAGGGGCGCGGAGGGGTTCGGGTTGTACAGGTCAGCCGTGGGAACGAACGGGCCGAAGGTCAGGCTGCCATTGTCGGCGGTCATTGTGCCAGCCTCAAGGAACATGCCCGAGCCGTCCCGCATCTCGGCGTTGTTGGCCGCCAGCACCAAATAGGTCCTCGGTCCAGTCAAGAGGTCCGCCAATGCGGCCGTGGCCCCCCTACCACGATCGAGCCCGGAGTGCAGCTTAGCGAGGTCATTGGCAAGAGTCGCCCGCTTGGAGGCGAGCATGGGCAGGAGAGCCTGCGACGGGCCCAGGTCGACATGAGCCGTCCTTTGTGCCAGGGTGGACACGGTCGTCGCCAGCCGACGGACCACGCTCGCTCGTTGGATAGGTGTGGCGTGGGGAGCGTTAAGGAGATCGTGGGCCTGGCCAAGAGTCTGACGACCGGCGACGGCGACGGTTTGTGCGGCACCGGAGAGTGCCTGGGCAGAGCGCAGTTGCCGGCCGAAGTAGGGCACTACCTGCAGGGGCTCGATCCAGGGCTCGTCCAAGAGATTGTGAGCGGCCCTAAACCTGGACGCGGCGCGGCTCACATCCCTCACCGCCCGGCTTCCGGCCAGATTCCGGGCGCCTATCTCGTTGCGAACGAGGCTGGCGGTCGCCACGCCGGACTCGAGCTGGTCAACGGCACGCACGAGGGTCACCCCGCTGACGACAGCCCAGATGAGAATCACGCCGAGGATCGCGCCGATGATCCAGCGGTAGCGAGAGCGTCGGGTGGCTCCGGGCGGGAAGGCTCCCGGTCCCTCGGCCGGCTTCGAACTGTCTCCGGTCGGTCCCCGGCCTGGCGGCTCCGCTGGGGTTGGCGGGTCAGGCCCCGGTGCCCGGGGGTCGAGGGAGGTCGTCGGGCGCCGACGGGGAGGGGGCACATGCTTGGATCGGCGGCGACCGGGCTCGCCGGGGGTGGTCACCAAGCTCCGACCTCGACGGTCCTCATCGGCGGGCGGTGTTCCAAGGGCGTAAGGCTAGAGTCCCGGGACCGGCCAACCGGGCCGCTACGCCTTCGCCTTCTCGTTTCCTCCATCGGGTGGCAGTTCAGGGTCGGGGCTTCGGAGGGCTGCGAGCTCCTCGACGGGCGAGCCCAAAGCACGCTGGACCCAGACCGTCACCGCCTCGAGTCCCTCTCGGAGTCGGAGCTCGGTGGCGCGCAGGCCGTCCACCCGTGCCTTGGCGTCGGCCACTAACAACGTTGCCTCGCTCTGGGCGGCCGCAACCTTGCGTTGGGCCTCGTCCTGGGACTGAACCGTGATCTCCTTGACCGAAAGGTCGGCTCGGTGATGAACGTCGCGGGCGTATTGGTCAGCTTCGGATCGAAGGTCAGCGACCGCCTTCTTGCTCCTCGCCGACACCCGTTCCGCATCCTTGCGCACCTGCGCGACGTGCTGCTCGGCCTCCTGGCGGAGCTGCGCGGCGTACTGCTCGGCATCGGTCTGCATGGAATTAGCGGAAGCTGCGGCGCTGCGCAGCACCTCTGCGACCCCGTACCCCAGTTGACCATAGAGATCAGTGGCCAGAGGTGCTGCGGTGTCGTCAACGGCGGGCTCGTTGTCCTTCGCCTGAGTCGTGGTGACCTCCAAGGCAGCCTCGGCGTCGTTGGCCCTGGCCCGCGCCTCGCGCAAGGCGGCCTCGAGCTTCGCGGCCCTGGCTTGCGCCTCGGCCAAGGCGGCCTCGGCCTTCGCAGCCGTGGCCGCGGCTCGGTCGCGTCCCGCCTCAGCCGCCCTGGCCGCCGAGCGAGCGGTCTCCTGGAGGTTCTTGGCCGCCTTGAGCTGTTCTTCGAGCTGTTCGGCGCTGTGACCCAGCTCAGACAGTCCCGCCGCGGCACGGGTGGCTTCATCGACGGACTCCCGGTAGGCCACGGCCACTTCGGCCAGGTAGGCCCTGACCTCCAATGGGTCCCATCCTCGTAGCCTGGTCGGGAACCCGACCGTGGCAAGGTCGTCAGGCTGAACGGTCACCAAACCCCCTTCGACGGAGCGCAGGCGCACTCGCAAATGGTGCTGTCCTCAGGCTCACCCGTACTACTCCCCATCACGCAGATCATCATGACACAAGGTTTCAGTTTACCCGGCTGACGTCGAGCCTTCAGGCCCGTGGGCTTGAGAACCATGGCGCTGTTACAGTCCCCGGGTGACCGGACGACCCACGCTGACCGTCGTGGCACCGTCGAGCAGTCGGGGAGGAGCAGCGCTCGTGCTCCTCCGGGCGCTGTCGACCGCAGTGGGGCGCGGCTGGACGGTCAGGTGCTTGTGCCCGCCCGGCCCTCTGGCTCAGGATCTGACGGCAGCCGGAGTCCCGACCATCGCCATCCCCGAGCTCAGCTTGCCCTCCGGGCCTCGAACGTTGGCTCTTCTCCGCTTGGCCATCCGGACCCTGATGGCAGCCCTGGCCGTTCGCCGGGCAGCCCGGGGATCGGATGGGATCCTCCTAAATGGCCTCCTCGGCCTACCCGCTGTTGCCCTGGCCCGGCCCCGTCCACCAGTGATCTACCTCGTCCACGAGGTGATCCGGCGGCCGGACCGGGTCCGCTTGCTGCGTCAACTGCGCTCGGCCGTCAAGCTGGCGATTGCCATCTCCTCAGCCGGTGCCGCCGCGCTCGCCGACGCCGGGCTCGATGCTCGCATTGTCCCCAACGGCACTCCATGGCCTGTTCCACCGTCGCCACCTCTGCCTTCCTCGCCGCCGACCGTGGGCTGCGTGGCGTCGTTGACCGTGGGAAAAGGACAGCACGTCCTGCTCGACGCTCTGGCCCTCCTGCAACGATCTGACGTGGTGGTGGAGCTGGTCGGTGAAGCTCTACCTAAGGACGATACCTACGCCGCCGCCCTGCGGGCAAAGGTCTCGTCGGCCGGTCTGTCCGACCGGGTAAGGTTCTTGGGCCATGTGGCCAACCCCCTCGATCGGGTGCGGGGCTGGGTGGTGTCGGTGATGCCCAGCGTCGAGCCCGAAGCTCAGTCGCTGGCCGTGCTGGAGGCCATGAGCGTCGGGGTACCCGTCGTCGGAACTGATCACGGCGGCATCCCCGAGACACTCGGGGATGCCGGCTTGGTGGTTCCTCCCGACGATGCAGTGGCCTTGGCCGACGCCCTCGCTCGCCTCATCTCCGACGACGCTCTCCGACGGCGCTGCGCCGTCGCCGGGCCCATCCGGGTAGCCAAGTGCTATTCCCTGAGCGAACGGGTCGCCGAGTTGCTCGATGCCATAGCGGAGCCCTTAGCCTGAGCGGGTTGCGTCAGTCGAGCGTTCATGACGCTCAGGTGGTGAGCCCCAGAGACCGGTAGACGTCCGCCGTGGCCGACGCCGTTGCCCCCCAGCTCAGGTGGCTGACTCGTTGTTGGCCGGCTGCGGCCAGCGTCCGGCGTTGTGCCTCGTCGTCGAACAAGGTCCGTAGTATCCCGGCCAGGGCAGCGACGTCGCTCGGTGGGACCAGTTCGGCACCGTCACCCAGAACCTCGACGAGCGGTGGGATCCGGGTGGCAACCACCGGGGCGCCACAGGCCATCGCCTCCACCGGAGGAAGCCCGAAGCCCTCGTAGAGCGACGGGTAGCACACCAGCGTCGCCGAACTGTAAAGGGCCGCCAACCGATCCGTCGGAATGTAGCCGATGGCGGTGGCACCCGCCGGGATAGCCGTCTTGCCTACCCGAGCCCCGGCCAACACCAGCGGTACCCCGGCCTGGCGGCAGGCCAACGCCAGGCCGGCGACATCCTTGCGGGGTTCGATGTTCCCGACGTGGAGGACGAAGCGCTCCGGCAAGGCATAGCTGGCGCGAACCTCGCGGACCAATGCCTCGCCGGGCGGGGCGAAATCGGTTCTGGGGGCCAGGGGGATGACAACAGCGTCACGTCCGAACCGGTCTCTAATCCGCTCGGCGGTGAAGTTGGAATCGACGACGATCGCGTCGGCCCGCCTGACGCTTGCCGTGGTCACCGCCTGCTTGCCGAGCGCCTTTGCCCGTGAGAAGGCCCACGGCACATCGAAGACGGCCATGTCGTGGATTGTGACCACCAGCGGAGAACGGCGCCGCCGCGGCAGGTCCACGTCCAGCCCGTGCACG
>JALYVP010000341.1 GCA_030853185.1 Actinomycetota bacterium
TCGCGGTCCTTGTTCCCCGACAGCACCCGCTGGGCCTCCTCCAGGGCGAGCGCCACCACCGGCATGCGCTCGTGGCGCTCGGGATCATCCAGGTAGGCGCCCTGCCACTCCTCGAGGATGCGCCGGGCCAGGAACGAGGCGACCATCACCTCCTCGGTCGACCCCAGACCGCTGACGTCGACGAGCACCACCTTGCCCGCCATCAGATCGTTGACCACCCGGCCGCCCACCGACACGGATGGATCCGTGGCGATGCAGCGGAGGCCGACGATGCGCCGGGCTCGACGGTGGACGACCTGGAGGGTGGAGAGAGCGACTCGGGCCGACAGCTCCACGTCCCGGAACCCGGCCAGGTCGGCGATGGCGGCGAAGTCGGCCAGCCACGCCAGGCCGCCTCCGTCCCCGCCCGTGTCGTAGTGGCGCTCCAGCTCGTAGAGGGCCTCCTCCTGAGGCCGGCTCCACTCGTAGGCGGTGCGCAGGTCGTCGACGGACAGCTCACCGAGGCTGATCTTGAGCGACGACGTGCCCGGCAGCGACCGATTGGCGTAGCACCGCAGCGAGGTGGCGGCGCAGGGGTGACGGGTCAGGGCCTTGAGGTACTCGCCGTGGGGGTCGACGACCAGCAGCCCGTAACGCCCGTTGGCCCCCATGACCCGGGCCGCCAGGACCTGGAGGAGGTTGGATTTGCCCATGCCCGTGGTGGCGAACACCCCGACGTGGGTGGCCAGCGTCCGGCCCGGGATCCCGACGGGAAGGTCGACGATCGTCTCCCCGCTGCGCAGCCGACCCACGGTCAGGTCTCCCATGCGATCGGCCAGGAACGCAAAGTCCTCGGGCTGGGGGGCCAGCACCGCCGAGAACTGGGTGGGCAGGCTCTTGGGCTTGCGGAAGACCGTCCGGGGTGCCCCCGGACGAACCGGCGGTGCCAGGTAGCCGAGACAGCCACAGGTGGCGATCCGGTAGGTGCGCCGCTGCTGCTCGTGGACAGGATGGGCGCCCTCCTCCCCGCGAGCGTCGTCGGCGAGCAGCGTCCCCGCCACCCGCTCGGCCCATCCCGGTTCCCGATGTTCGGTGCCGTAGCTGACGTCCACAATGCGGAACAGGTAGCGGCGATCAGTGGCGTCGTCCACCCCCACCAGGAGCTCGCCCAGGAACAGATCCTCGTCCGGTGCGGCCCGGAACGTGGCCTCGAGGACATTCTTGCCGAACAGCCGGCCCCGCACGGGGGCCCCATCGTTGGTGGGGGCATCGGTCATCTCTGCCAGCCTGGCAGAACCGGGTCCGCCCGGTGGCGACCCCGATCCGCCTGGCACCCTGCCGGCGTCGGTCGGCTCACGCCCGCTCCATGAAGCGGTGGCGGTCGCTGAAGGCGCGGTCCCGGACCTCGACCGGCACACCGAGGCGGTCGAACTCGGACTCCAGGCGATCCCACAGCTCGGCCCGCACCCAGGTCCCGCAGGCCGCGACCTGGTCGGCCACCGACAGGGGGTAGGGGTACCCGGGGAAGGCGGCGTCGTCTGCCAGGGTCGACAGCTGGCCGAGGACCCAGGCGACATCGCTGCCGCCGGGGAGATCCACCCGGAACGCGAAGCGGGCGTCGGGGTCGAGGCGGGCCACCACCACCTCCAGGCCGGGGCCGACCTCCGGTGCGGTGGCCGCCACCTGGGCCCACCACCGGGTCCGGGGGCCGAGGGCCGCCTCCGCTTCCCGCTCCAGCCAGCCCAACAGCGGCGCTCCGCCGCGGGTAAAGGAGGAATGTTTGGTGACGCCGACCAGTCCGACGGCGCGGTCGACGGCCACCTCGAGAAGCTCGGCGATCCACGACGGGGGAAGGCGCCAGTCCGGCTGCAGGTCGCCGTCGACCAGCACCAGCCCGCCGGGTTCGCAGTCGGCGACACAGGCCGACACCTGTTCCCACTCGCCCCACTCCCGGGCCAGGTTGACGTCGACCGAGCTGCGGTCGGCCAGGGGAGCGCCCAGCGCCGCCAGGGCGTCCGCTTCGCCCCCGGCACCAAAGAGATGAACGCGAAGGGGCCCCTCCTCCCGGTGCACCGATGTGCCGTCCCGCCACCGGATCCGGGACGCCCGGGTGGCGTAGACCTGGAAGCAGCGGGCGTCGGCCACCAGGGCCTGACCCCCGTCGACGGCCCACGTGTCGGGTGGGGGAGGACCGGCGGCGAGAGGGTTGATGACGATGTCGTCGACGAACACCAGGTCCGAGCGGGTGGGTGCGGACAGGGCGTCGCCCCCGCTCAGCAAGAGGGTGGCCAGCCGTTCTGCGGTGGCTTCGACACTGCTCATGGCGACCATGGTGACAGTCGCCTGTGACGAACCGCTCGCCACAGGGAAGAATGGAGCCATGCCAAGGGCAATCTGGAGTGGATCGGTCAGCTTCGGGCTGGTGAACGTGCCCGTCAAGCTGGTGACGGCCACCTCGAGCAAAGAGGTGCGCTTCCACCAGCTCCACGACGACGACAACGGTCGCATCCAGCAGAAGCGGGTGTGCGCTGTCGACGGGGAGGAGGTGGACTACGCCCACATCGTCAAGGGCTACGACCTGGGTGGGGGGAACTATGTCCGCATCGACCCCGAGGAGCTGGCCTCGCTCGACCCCGAAGCCGACCGGACCATCGAGATCGAGGAGTTCGTGGACCTCGACGACATCGACCCGGTGTACTTCGATCACAGCTACTACCTGGTGCCCGACGGCCGGGCCGACAAGCCCTACGCCCTGTTGGCCGAGACCATGGCCAAGACCGGCAAGGTCGCCCTCGGCCGCTTCGTCCTGCGCACCAAGCAGTATCTGGCCACCCTGCGGGTCAGGGACGGTGTGCTGCTGCTGGCCACCATGCTCTACGCCGACGAGGTGGTCGCCACCGAGGACCTCGAGGTGCCGACCGCGGCGGAGACCAAGCCCAGCGAACGCGAGCTCAAGATGGCCTCGCAGCTGGTCGAGTCCCTGTCGGGTGGGTTCGATCCGGGTAAGTACCACGACGAGCACCGGGAGAAGGTCCTGGCCATGATCGAGGCCAAGGCCGACGGGGAGGCCATTGCCGCCCCCGACCACAGCGAGAAGGAGGCGCCCGTCGTCGATCTCATGGCCGCTCTGGAGGCGTCGTTGGCGGCCGCCGGCAAGGGTTCGGGGACCAAGAAGGGCAAACGGTCGGCGGCCAAGCACGACGACGACAGCGACAGCGAGGAAGGCTCGCAGGACAAGGCCAGCGCCTGAGCGTGGCTCTCCGCCGGTGTCGACGCACCCGGGAAGGCATGCCTGCAGTCGGCGCAGGCAAAATGAAGGCCATGGCCTCACGGTTCGGCGCGGAGGGACGATGAGCTCCGGGACGGAGGTCACCGTCGGTGACCGGAAGCTGAAGCTTTCCAACCTGGACAAGGTCCTGTGGCCGGCAACGGGG
>JALYVP010000342.1 GCA_030853185.1 Actinomycetota bacterium
CCGTCGAACACGCTGTCGGGGACGTCGGTGATGGAGCCGCACACCTGACAGACCAGGTGCTGGTGGGCGTTGTCGGCCTGGTGGTAGGTGGACGGCCCGTGGCCCAGGTGCAGGTGGGTGATCACCCCGAGATCCTCGAGGGAGCTGAGGGTGCGATACACCGTCGACTCGGCCACGTCCGGCATCTGGCGGCGGACCCGGTGCAGGATCTCCTCGGCGTTGAGGTGCTCGACGCCGGCCGCCAGGATGATGTCGATGGTCGCCCTGCGGGTGGCCGTGGCCCGGCCGCCTCCAGCCCGGAGCATCTTCAGGATGGCGTCGGTGTCGAGCGTCCCGCCAGTCAAGGCCATGGGAGCAGCTTACGGCCCCTGCTCGGCCAGGGATCGCTCCAGCAGCTGGGCCACGTCGAGGACCCGCACCGACTCATCGGCGGTCCCCTCCGACTGGCGGGTCTTGGTGGCGTCGTCGAGCATGATCATGCAGTACGGGCAGGCCGTGGCGATGACGTCCGCCCCGGTTCCGAGTGCCTCGTCGGTGCGGTTCAGGTTGACCCGGGTGCCGATGTTCTCCTCGAGCCACATGCGGGCGCCCCCGGCGCCGCAGCAGAAACCGGTCCGCTTGTGGCGGTGCATCTCGACAGTCTCCACCCCCGGCAGGGTGGCCAGGACGCCACGGGGCTCGTCGTAGACCTCGTTGTGGCGGCCCAGGTAGCACGGGTCGTGGTAGGTGACCTTGGACTCCACCCGCTGGTTGGGTGAGAGCTGGTGCTTCTCCAGGAGGGCCTCGAGGAGCTGGGTATGGTGAAGGACCTCGAAGTTGCCGCCCAGGGCCGGGTACTCCCGGGAGATCGAGTTGAAGCAGTGGGGGCAGGAGGCGATGATCTTGCGGGCCCCGACGGACGTGAGGGTCTCGATGTTCTCCTGGGCCTGGGTCTGGTAGAGGTACTCGTTGCCGAGGCGGCGGGCCGGGTCCCCGGTGCAGGACTCCCTGGAGCCGAGCACGGCGAAGGACAGTCCCGCCGTGTGCAGCAACCGGGCGATGCTCTGGGTCACCTTGGCGGCCCGCTCGTCGAGGGCTCCGGCGCAACCGACCCAGAAGAGGTACTCGACATCGTCGGGGATCGCGTCGGCGACCACCGGGATGTCGAAGCCGAGGCCCTTGGTCCAGTCCAGCCGCTTGGTCTTGCCCAGGCCCCACGGGTCGCCCTGGTTCTCGATGTTGCGCAACATGGTGCCGGCCTCGGTCGGGAAGCGCGCCTCCATGAGCACCTGGTAGCGGCGCATGTCGAGGATGGTGTCGACGTGCTCGATGTCGACCGGGCACTGCTCCACGCACGCCCCGCAGGTGGTGCACGCCCACAGCTCGTCGGCGGTAATGACGTCGCCCACGATCGGGGTCTGAGCGTGGGCGCTGGCCGTGTCTGCGGATGAAGCAGAGCCCGCACCCTCGACCGCGGTGGCGACCTCGGGTCCGGTGCCGAGCAGCTCCGGGGCGCTGGCGAAGAGCTGATCGCGCAGGTCCATGATGATCTTCTTCGGTGACAGCGGCTTGCCGGTGTTCCATGCCGGGCACTGATCCTGACAGCGACCGCACTCGGTGCAGCTGACCATGTCCAGGCGTTGCTTCCAGGTGGTGTGCTCGATCAGGCCGACGCCGAAGACCGAGTCCTCGGTGAGGTTCTCGGGGTCCATGTCCGGGGTGGTGTCGATCGGACCCAGGGCCTTGGGCCGGCGGGAGAAGAGCACGTTGGGCTCGGATACGAAGATGTGCAGGTGCTTGGAGTTGACGACGAAGACGAAGAAGCCCCAGACGACGCCGATCTGGGCCAGGATGAAGATCGTCTCCAGATGGCCGTTGATCGACTGGCTCAGCGGGGACAAGGCGTCGGCCACCAGGTGTGACGCGAACGGCCACCACGAGTTCCCGTAGGGGAAGTAGCCGGTCCTCACCTGGGCCCCCCGGTATCCGAACAGCGTGACGATGACGCCGAAGATGAGCAGCAGGACCAGCCACGCGGCCAGGGTGTGCGAACCGTAGAAGCGGCTCTTGCGCTCCTGGCGACGAGGGTTGTGCCTGATCCGGATGACGGTGAAGACCACCAGGGCGGCGAGCACCGCGGTCCCGAAGAAGTCCTCGAGGAAGGCGAGGGCGGCACTGTGACCGATGAGCGGGATGGAGAAGTCGCGTTGGAACAGCGCGCCGTACGCCTCGATGATCGTGAACAGCAGGATGATGAAGCCCCAGAACGTGAAGAAGTGGGCCACCCCCGAGAGGCGCCACCGCAGCAGCTTGCGCTGGGCGAAGACGTCCAGGATCTCGGCTTTGACCTGGGCGGGAACGTGGCCCATGCGCCCCGGTGCCGGGCGGCCCGTGGTGACCAGCCGGAAGAGGAACCAGCTCCGGCGGATGACGAACGCCAACCCGACGAACGTCGCGGCCAGTCCAATGGCGAGTCTCAGGGGCACGGCGGCGGACGTTATCGAACGGCCAAAGGGTGGGCCAAAACGGCTGGCGGCGCTCGGAGGGCGGCGTTCACAGGCTGGAAACATCGGCGACCCGGCACCGAAACAACACCCCCGTATCGTCCCGACGTCCTCGATCCCGACTCGAAGGAGGGGCTTCCTTGTTCCATGTCCTCGCGGCCAACCTGCCGGTAGCGGCATTCGCACCTGACAAGGGCAACATCAGCAACGGTGACAACGCCTGGATCCTGGCCAGCGCCGCCCTGGTGCTGCTCATGACCCCAGGCCTGGCGTTCTTCTACGCCGGGATGGTCCGGCGCAAGAACGCCCTCGGCATGCTCATGCAGAACTGGGTGGTGCTCGGCATCGTCGGCGTTCTGTGGGTGTGGTTGACCTACAGCCTGGCCTTCGGGAACGACCTCAACGGCCTCGTCGGAGGGGTCCACTTCGCCGGCCTGGCCAACATCGACAAGGAGATCGTCCCCGGCTACGTGGGGGCGGGCGCCCAGACCATCGACCCGATCGTGTTCGTCGTCTTCCAGATGATGTTCGCCGTCATCACCCCGGCGCTGATCACCGGGATGACCGCCGACCGGCTCAAGTTCGGTGCCTACTGCGTCTTCATCGTCCTGTGGTCGATCTTCGTCTACGCCGTCATCGCCCACTGGGTCTTCTCCCCCAACGGTTGGCTCTACAAGCTCGGGGCCCTCGACTTCGCCGGAGGGACGGTCGTCCACATCAACGCCGCCATGGGCGGGCTGGGCATCCTCCTGGCGTTAAAGAAGACGAAGCGAAACCGTGCCGGCTGGCCGAAGACGCCCATGAAGCCCCACAACCTGCCGTTCACCGTCCTCGGTGCCGGCCTGCTGTGGTTCGGCTGGTTCGGCTTCAATGCCGGCTCCGCCCTTGGGGCCAACAACCTGTCGGCCCACGCCTTCG
>JALYVP010000343.1 GCA_030853185.1 Actinomycetota bacterium
GCATCGGCGTCGGTCCCCCACCCGGCCGGCAGGTTGTCCTCCAGCCACGCCCTGATCTCGGTCCGGAACGTCTCCGCCTCGGGTGGGTAGTTCAGGTCCATGATCGGCATGGTAGGCGTCCTCCGCGGATGCGTACCCTAGGAGCCATGGTCAGAAAGGTGGCAGTGGTCCCCCACACCCACTGGGACCGCGAGTGGTACGAGCCGTACCAGCAGCTGAGGCACCGGCTGATCCCCCTGCTCGACGAGCTGCTCGACGACCTCGAAGCCGATCCGGGCTTCTCCAACTTCCTCCTCGACGGGCAGATGGCTGTCGTCGACGACTACCTCGAGGTCCGGCCCGAGGCGGCCGGACGGCTCCGAGCCCTGGCCGCGTCCGGTCGGCTGGCCATGGGCCCGTGGTACATCCTGATGGACGAGTTCTGCGTGTCGGGCGAGACCATGGTGAGGAACCTTCAGCTCGGCCTGCGGCGGGCGGCCGACTTCGGCGGGGCCATGGCCGTCGGCTACCTGCCCGACATGTTCGGCCACGTCGCCCAGATGCCCCAGATCCTGCGTCTCGCCGGCCTGGAGCACGCCGTGGTGTGGCGGGGCGTCCCTCAGGCGGTCAACCGGTCGGCGTTCTGGTGGAGCGCGCCCGACGGCTCCACCGTCCGGGCCGAGTACCTCCCGGTCGGCTACAGCATCGGCCAGCACCTACCCGTGTCCGTCGGCGACCTGGCCCGGCGGATCCGGGCCGAGGCCGGGGAGCTGGCCCCGTACCTTCGCGCCGAGGATGGCATCTTGTTGATGAACGGCACCGACCACCAGCGGGCCCAGGCCCATGTGCCGGCCCTGGTCGCCGAGACCGACGCCGCCATCGACGACTTCGACGTGGGGATCACCTCCCTCGCCGAGTACCTCACCCAGGCGCCCACCAACGCCTTGCCGTCGTGGACCGGGGAGATGCGCAGCGGCGCCCGGGCCAACCTTCTGGCCGGGGTCCTGTCCAACCGGACGGACGTCAAGATCGCCGCGGCCAGGGCGGAGCGGGCCCTCGAACGGGTGGCCGAGCCTCTGGCCGCCCTGTGGTTGCCGGAGGAGGACTGGCCGGCCCGCACCCTCGAGGCGGCCTGGCTGGACGTGGTGCGCAACTCGGCCCACGACTCCATCTGCGCCTGTTCCTCCGACGAGGTCGGTGCCGCCGTGCTGTTCCGCTTCTCGGAGGCGACGACCAGGGCCGCCAACGTCACCCGCGACGCCCTGCGCGCTGCGGCCGCCGACCTGGCCGTCACCGGCCCGGTGGCCATCAACCCGTCCCCCCGGACCCGCGGCGGGATGGTGGAGATCGTCGTGGGCGGCGCCGAGGATCCGCCCGGGGCGCAGCTGGTCCAGGCGGAAGCGGAAGCCACGACCGAACGGCGGGGCACCGGGGCAGACCTGGCCCGCCTGCTCGGGGTGCTGCGCAAGGAGGGATGGCTGGGCGACGGCTGGGGCTCGGAGATGCACCTGGCGGTGACGGGCGGGGGTCTCGACCTGCGCATCGTCGATGACCGGTCGGCACCGGCGGCGGGCGATCTCGACTCGGTGATGGCCGAGGCCTGGGTCCAGGCCGGTTCTCACCGGGCCGACCCTCTGCGGGTGACGGTCGAACGCAAAGCATCCCGGCGGGTGGTGGTCGTCCTGGACGGTGTTCCCGGCTACGGCTGGCAGGCGTGGCGGCCCGAGCCCATGGCTGCCGCTCCCGTCCGCACCGCCGCCACCACCTTGGACAATGGCCTCGCCCGCGTGGAGGTGGACCCGGCGACGGGGACGTTCGCCCTCGATGGGCTGAGCGGGCTGGGCCGGTTGGTCGACGACGGCGACGACGGCGACACCTACACGTACGCCCCGCCGAACGACGACACCGTGGTCGACCAACCCGAGGCGGTGGCGGTGGAGCTGGTCGAGTCCGGCCCGGTCCGGGGCCGCCTGCGGGTGACGCGCCGGTACTCGTGGCCGGCCGCGGTGGTGGCCGGGCAGCGGGTCGGGTCCCGATCGGCGGAGGTGGTGACCGACCTGGAGCTGCGGGCGGGGGAACGGCTGGTCCGGGTGGAGACCCGCTTCGACAACCCGGTGCGCGACCACCGACTCCGGGCCTTGTTCCCCCTGCCCGAGCGAGCCCGCCACTCCCGGGCCGAATGTGCCTTCGCCACCGTGACCCGCGGCCTCACTGCCGAGGGCGGCCCCGACGAGGCGGCGACAGCCACGTTCCCGTCGCGGCGCTTCGTGAGCGCGGGCGGGCTCACCGTCACCCACGAGGGCCTCCTCGAGTACGAGGTGACCGACGGTGGGCGGGAGCTGGCGTTGACCCTGCTGCGGGCCACGGGGACCCTGTCGAAGCCCTCCCCCACCACTCGGCCCAACCCGGCCGGACCGTCCCTCCCGCTCGAGGGGCCACAGATGGTCGGTCCATTCACCTGTCGCTACGCCGTCGCCAGGGGCGAGGACGACCCCTACGGTCTGGCCGACCAGGCCTGGGTCGATCTCCTCGTCACCGACGGCAGCGGGACCGGCGAGCGGCCGGCGGCGGGCTGCGGCCTGGCCATCGGGGGGGCCGAGGTGTCCTCTCTGCGGCGGGCCGCCGGCGCCATCGAGGTGCGGGTCTACAACCCCTCCGACCGGGCTACGGTCGTGACCGTCGAGGGCCGCTCCGGGACCCTGGTGGACCTGACTGGGACCGAGGAGGCGACCTGGAGCGGATCGTTCCCCCTCCGGGCGTGGGGGGTCGCTACCGCCCGGCTGGACCCTTGAGCGTCCCGCCCACCCGGGACCGCCGCAACGACACGTTCCAGCAGTGGTCGGCTCTGGCCACAAACCGGTCCAAACGCCATCGGACTCGGAGCTTCCTGGTCCAGGGGGTGCGCCCCCTGGACGTGGCCGTGGCGCAGCGCTGGCCCCTACGGGCCCTGCTCCACGCCGCCCCGCCACGGTCGCGCTGGGCCGAGGGGCTGCTGGACGGGCCCACCGAGGCGGCGCGGGTGCAGTTGAGCGACGAGCTGCTGGCGGAGCTCGGGGGCAAGGACGACGGCGTCCCCGAGATCGTGGCGGTGGCCGCCATGCCCGATGACGACGTGGACCGGTTGGGCCCGGCCCCGACACTGGTGGTCGTCGCTGACCGCCCGTCCAGCCCCGGGAACCTGGGGTCGCTGCTCCGCTCCACCGACGCCCTGGGCGCCGACGGGCTGATCATCACCGGCCACGCCGTGGACCCCTACGACCCGCGGGTGGTGAGGGCCAGCCGGGGCTCGCTGTTCACCCTGCCCACCGTCCGGGCCGAGGCCGCCGACGTCGTGGCGTGGGCGCGCCGATCTGTGCGACCGTTGCAACTGGTAGGGGCCAGCGAAATCGGGACGGTCGAGCTGTGGGACCACGACTTCG